>NZ_JBRBZA010000018.1:0-35039 GCF_053493975.1 Thermomicrobium sp. | reverse complement strand
GAGGAAGCGTTGGTGCAGCCACGGCAAAAAGCCGATCGCGCTTCCCGCGAGCAGCCACTGCCACCAGCGATTGGCCGGCTCGCTCGCTCGCCGCACCGCGTAGAGGAAGCAGAGCGCGGCCGGCACCTCGGGGAACAGGAGCAGCGCGTACGGCCCGATCGGCACGACCAGTCCTAACCCGAGCGCGAGCAGTGCGGCCAACCGCGGACTCGCCCCTGCCTCGCGCGCCAGCCAGAAGAGCTGGACGAGCAGCAGGATGCCGCACGCTCCGACCGTCGCCATCGCGCCTACCCGCCCGACCACCGCCCAGGGCAGCGCGATCAGCAGCGTCAGCCCCCACCCGTGCTTGCTGTAGAGTCCCGGCCGGGCCGCCTGCGCGGGGTGCGGCGGCAACTCCCAGGGGAAAGCGGGCCACCCGCGCCAGTCGGCTGGCAACGGCTGCGGCGGGTAGAAGCGCAGCCAGGCGCGTTCAGCGTACTGGTTCGTCTCGTCCAGGTCGAAGTCCTTTAAAAGCGAGATCGCCGTCACGACGTAGTACGGCTCGTCGCCAGTCAATGGAGCAAGGCGCTCCAGATAGCGGAACCCGATCAGCGTCCAAGCGACCACAGCGACCAGGACGACGACGAGCAGCCAACGCCGTGCAGGCTGCCCTTCCACCGCGTCCCCGCTTTCCGCTCGCTCCTCCACGGCATCCTCCTCGCCGAACCGCGCGGCTCCCAGTTCGTCATCCGACGAGCCTACTCGAACCGCACCCGGCTGGCTCTCCCAGCGAACGCTCGAGCGGACCCCCGTAGTGCGTCCTGCACCGATGGTATCGTGGATGAGCCTCTTGACAGCAGCACGTGCACGCATTACTGTGTGTTGTGGCAGCGAGAGAGCCCTGGACAAGCCGGACACGGCACGGTAGCGGTGTGTCCGGCTCGTATCGATTCTGGCATGCGTGCAGAGTGCTGCCCGGGAGCCTCGTGCTCGTCGGCAGGGTGATGGCCCTTTTTCGGCACGGTCGAGGAAGGATCGCACGCGACCATGCAGCACAGAAGATCACCCCGTCTCCCGTGCTGCCGATGCTGCAGGTTGGCCGACGGTAGCCGTCACCCCCCACCCAGAGACTCACCTCCGGCCGATCGCTGACACGACGAGCGAAGGGAGTTGGAGCGAAGCGATGAGCGAGCACACGACAGGTCTCTTGACCCTGGACGAGCTGGAGCGCCTGGTCGCGGGTGGCGAGATCGATACGGTCATCAACGCGCTCTGCGACATGCAGGGACGCCTCATGGGGAAGCGCGTCCGCGCCGACTTCTTTCTGGAGCACGTCCGCGCCCACGGAACCCACTTCTGCACCTACCTCCTCGGTACCGACATGGAGATGACGACACCGGGCGGTTACCGCCTGATGAACTGGGAGACCGGCTACGGCGACTGGGTCGCCCGGCCCGATTTCGCGACGTTGCGGCGTATCCCCTGGCTGGAGGGAACAGCGCTCGTCCTGGCCGACGCGGTCGACGAGGAGACCGGTGAACTCGTCCCCGTCGCACCCCGCACCATCCTGCGCCGGCAGGTCGAGCGTGCCGCCGCCATGGGCTTCCGCGTGATGATGGCGAGCGAGCTCGAGTTCTACCTCCTCAAGGACTCGTTCGACGAGGCCTACGAGAAGGGCTACCGCGGTCTCCGCCCGTACGGCTGGTACAACGAGGACTATCACCTCTTCCAGGGAACCAAAGCGGAGCCGATCTACCGGCAGATCCGCAACCTGATGACCGCTGCTGGTATCCCGATCGAGTTCTCCAAAGGTGAGGCCGCCGCCGGCCAGCACGAGATCAACATCCACTATGCCGAGGCCTTGGAATCGGCCGACCGAGCGGTCCTCTTCAAGCACGGCGTCAAGGAGATCGCCTACCTCAACGGAGTGGCGGTCACCTTCATGGCCAAGCCCCATCACACCTGGACTGGCTCCAGCTCCCACATCCACTTGAGCATCTGGGACAGTGCCGGCCAGCGGAACCTTTTCTACGAGGCGGACGGGCAACCCTACCACATGAGCAAGCTGATGCAACACGCGCTCGCCGGACTCATCGCCCACGCCCGCGAACTCTCGCTCTTCGTCGCCTCCAACGTCAACTCGTACAAGCGCTACGCGGTCGCCAGCTGGGCACCGGTCAACGTGGTCTGGGGACGCGACAACCGCACCTGTGGCTACCGCATCGTCGGCCATGGCCAGTCGTTGCGCGTCGAGAGCCGCATTCCGGGCGCCGATGCCAACCCCTACTTGGCCTACGCCGCGATGATCGCCGCCGCGCTGGACGGAATCGAGCGGGAACTCCCCCTGCCGCCCGAGTACCGCGGCAACGCTTACGAAGCCCGCGACGTCGTCCGCGTGCCACGCACGCTCGCCGAGGCGATGGAGGAATTTGCGCGGAGCGAGTTCGCTCGCCGCGCCTTCGGGGATCTCGTCGTCGAGCACTACGTCAACATGGCGCGAGTCGAGCAGGAGACGTTCGACGCCGTGGTGACCGATTGGGAGCTGTATCGGTACTTCGAGCGCGGCTGAGGGAGGGCAGCGATGGGCAACCGGCTGGCTGGCAAGGTGTGCGTCATCACCGGTGCAGGATCGGGAATCGGGCGCGAGGCGGCGATTCTCTTCGCCCAGGAGGGCGGGAAGGTGGTCGTCGCTGACGTCAACACAGCGGGCGGCGAGGAGACAGTGCGCCTCATCCGGGAGGGCGGCGGTGAGGCGATCTTCGTCCGGACCGACGTGACGAAGGCAGCCGAGGTCGAGGCGCTGGTCCGTGCTGCCGAGGAGACCTACGGCAAGCTCGACGTCATGTTCAACAACGCCGGCATCTTCCCGGACGAGGACGGCTCGGTGGTCGACACACCAGAAGAGGTCTGGGACCGCGTCATGGCGGTCAACTTGAAGGGGGTCTTCCTCGGCTGCAAGTACGCGATCCCGGCCATGCTGCGGGCTGGAGGCGGCTCGATCATCAACACGGCGAGCTTCGTCGCCCTCATGGGAGCAGCCGTGCCCCAGATCGCCTACACGGCGAGCAAGGGGGGCGTCCTGGCCATGACGCGGGAGATCGCCATCGAGTTCGCCCGCAAGAATATCCGGGCCAACGCGCTCTGCCCGGGGCCGGTCGATACACCGCTCCTGCGCTCGATCCTCTCCGACCCGGTCAAGCGGCAGCGGCGACTGGTGCACATCCCGATGGGACGCTTCGCCCAAGCGCGCGAGGTGGCGCAGGCCGCGCTGTTCCTGGCGTCCGACGAGTCGTCCTATGTGACCGCGACCGCGTTTCTGGTCGATGGCGGCATCACCGCCGCCTACATCACGCCGGAAGAGTGATCAGCGAACGAGCGAGAGGAGGGAAGTGAGATGGGTGAGCAACCGACGATCGAGCGCGGCGGAGTCCGCTACGAGCGAGTTGGGCAAGAGTATCTCGAGCAGCGTAAGCTCCGCCGCCATGCCAACTGGGTGCTTCTCTGGGCACTCGGGGTGGGCGCGGTCATCTCCGGCGACTTCTTCGGCTGGAACTTCGGTCTCAGTGCGGGAGGCTTCGGTGGGCTCCTCGTCGCGACCGTGCTGATGGCGCTGATGTACCTTTTCATGGTGTACAGCATCGCGGAGCTGACCACAGCCTTGCCCCATGCTGGTGGGTTCTACTCCTTCACGCGCAGTGCCTTCGGACCGTGGGGAGGGTACCTCGTCGGCGTCACCGACACGATCGAGTACGTCATCACACCAGCGGTGATCGTGGTCGGGATCGGTGGCTACATGAACACCCTGTTCCCGCAGGTCCCGGTCTGGATCTGGTGGCTCTTGTTCTACATGGTCTTCGTCGCGATCAACATTTCCGGCGTCGAGATCACGCTCCGCGTCGGGTTGGTCGTCACCATTCTCGCCATGCTCATCCTGGTGATCTTCTACATCGGGGCCGTCGCCAGTGGTGCCTTCAGCTGGGACCTCGTCTTCAACATCGAGCCCAATCCTGACCGAGCCGGCAGCTCGACCTTCTTGCCGCAAGGCTTCTACGGCATCTTCGCGGCCATCCCCTTCGCGATCTGGTTCTACCTCGCGATCGAGGAACTACCCTTGGCCGCTGAAGAGACACACGATGTGGTGCGCGACATGCCGCGTGGGCTGATCGCCGGCATCTTCACGCTGCTCGCCCTTTCGGTTTTTACGCTCGTCTTCAACTCGGGAGTCAATGGCGGAGCCAAGCAAATCGGCGAATCGGGTGCACCCTTGGCCGATGGCTTCCAAGCGGTGTTCGGGGCCGGAGCGACGACGACGGTGCTGACGCTCATCGCGCTCACCGGGCTGATCGCGAGCTTCCACACCATCATCTATGCCTACGGTCGGGTGATCTTCGCCCTTTCCCGGGCCGGCTATTACCCACGCTTCCTCTCGGTGACCAGCCCGAAGACGCACACTCCACACCGCGCACTCATCACCGGTGCCATCATCGGTCTCCTCTGTGCGGTGATCATCGACCAGTTCGGAACCGGCATCGTCGGCGCTGCCCTCCTCAACATGGCGGTCTTCGGCGCGGTCATCTCCTATGCAGCCGTGATGCTGGCTTACATCCGCCTCAAGATCACGCGCCCCGAGTTGCCGCGCCCGTACAAGAGCCCCTTCGGGATTCCGGGTGCCGCTATCGGCGCAGCGCTCGCGATCATCGCACTGTTCGCCACCTTCTCCATCCAGGACTACCGACCCGGCGTCTTGGGCGTGGCCTTCTTCCTCGTGATCGCCTTGCTCTACTTCGCCCTCTACTCCCGGCACCGCCTGGTCGCACAGGCACCCGAGGAAGAGGTCGCGCTCATCTTGGAAGCCGAAAAGGAACTCAAGCACCAGTACGTCGAGCTCGAGTCGGAGGAAGAACGGCGCCGGATGGAGGAGCAAGCGCGGTAACGCGCACTGATCCGCAGCCCGTGGCCTGGCTCGGCGCGGTCGATCGCTCGGTCGTCCCGCGCCGAGCCCTTTTTCCCTGCGGCCCGGCTACCACGATCGGCGAGCCCGCCGAGACGCGTGTCCAGGCCGAACGGATGAGTGCGCCGCCGGATGGGCCGGAGCGGCCGAGCGAGCGGCGGCCGATCACTCAGTTCCACCAGGCGGCTCAGGAGGTGCTCGATCGCACCGACCGTTCCGGCACCTTGACCGCACGGGTGCAGCCGGGCATACTTTTGCCGATTCGGGAGACGATTCGGTGAGCGTACTCGCGATCGCCTATCTCGTCATCGCACTGGTCGGTCTCGCCTTCCTGGCGCTCACTGTTCTCGTCGGCGAGATCGCGGACATCTTCGATGCCGGTGACGACGGCGTCGGGCCCTTCAACGGCAAAGTGATCGCTGTCGCACTCACTGCCTTCGGTGCGACCGGGCTCCTGATGACCTTTTTCGGCGTACCGGTCCTCTGGGGTGCGCTCGTCGCTGCGGGCAGTGGCCTCGCCTTCGGTCTGGCCGCATGGCTCCTCGTCGTTCTCCTCTACCGGCAGCAGGCGACCACCGAGTTCTCCCTCCAGGACCTCCTCGGCCGCACCGGCGAAGTGACCGTCCCGCTCGCGGCCGACCAGCCAGGCTACGTCGTGATCAGTGGCCCGACCGGTACGCGTCAGTATCTCGCCCGCAGCCCTCGCGGAATAGCGATCCCCGCCGGCCAGCTGGTCCGGGTCACCGGCTTGGCCGGCACCGTCCTTTTGGTCGAGCCCCTGCAGCACGCGACTGCCCTCGAGGGTCTCGATACGAGAGGAGAGGCTCGATGAGTTTCCCCCTGCCCGATGTCTTCCAGGCACTCTTCGCCATCCTGCTCGTCTTTCTGGCTTTCGTCGCGCTCCTCGCGATCGTCAGCCGCAACATCATCAAGGTCCCACCCAACATGGTCGCCGTCTTCTCGGGACGCCGCCGCACCGTCGTCGACCCGACGACTGGCGAGCGGCGCACGGTCGGTTATCGGTTGATCAAAGGGGGATCGAGCATCCGTATCCCGATTCTCGAACGCGTCGATTTCCTCTCGCTCAACGTCATGACCATCCCCCTCAAGATCGCCTCGGCCTATACCAAGGAGGGCGTCCCGGTCTCCGTCGACGCCGTGGCCAACGTCAAGATCGGCTCCGACGACCAGATGCTGATGAACGCGATCGAGCGCTTTCTCGGTATGGAGCAAGACCAGATCCGAAGTGTCATCTTTCAGACGCTGGAAGGGCACTTGCGCTCCATCCTCGGCACCCTGACCGTCGAGCAGATCAACGCTGACCGGCAAGCCTTCGCCCAGCGCCTCGCCGCCGAGTCGGCGCAGGATCTCTCCCGCATGGGCATCGAGATCGATGTCCTGACCATCCAACAGATCAGCGACCCGCAGGGCTACTTGGATGCGCTCGGTCAGCGGCGGACCGCCGAGGTCAAGCGCGATGCCGAGGTCGGCAAAGCGGAAGCCGAGCGCGATGCACGGGTCCGGCGTGCGCAAGCACTCCAACAGGCTGCCATCGCCGAGGCCATGGCTGAAGCAGAAATCGCCGCGGCACAGAAAGAAGCGGAGGTGCGCAAGGCCCGTTACGAGGCAGAGGTACAAGCCGAGCGTGCCCGCGCTGCCCAAGCCGGCCCCCTGGCGGAGGCCGAGGCACGACGCCAGGTCGTCGTCGCCGAGCAGCAGGTCGAACTCGCACGCACGGAGGCGGCGATCGCCGTCCAAGAGACGGAAGCCCGTCGCCGCGAGAAGGAACTGGAAGCGACCGTCCTCAAGAGCGCCGAAGCGGAGCGACGCGCCACCATCATCCGCGCTGAGGCCGAGCGGGAGGCCACCATCCTGCGGGCCGAGGGAGAACGCCAAGCGCAGGTCGTCCGCGCCGAAGCGGAAGCCCGCGAGCGGGAACTGGTGGGCGCTGGGGAAGCCGCTCGCATCCGCCAAATCGGTCAGGCCGAAGCGGAAGCCAAAAAGGCACTGGCTGAGGCCCTCCAGGCCGAACTCGTCGCCCAAGCCGAGGGCCAACGCGCTGCTCTCCTCGCCGAAGCCGATGGCAAGCGCGCGCTCGCCCAGGCCCTCAATCAATACGGCCCCATCGCGATGCAGTTGCTGATGTATCAAGCCTTCGTCGAGCAGCTGCCCAAAGTCGTCGAAGCCGCGGCGCGCCCCTTGGCCCAAGTCGAGCGTGTCGTCGTGTTCGACGCTGGCACGGGAGCCGATGGAAGGAGTGCACTGGGACGTTACGCGGCCCAGCTGCCGGTCATCGTCCAGCAACTGATCGAGGGGTTCAGCGCGGTGACCGGTGTCGACCTGACGACGGCAGTGCGGGACCGGCTGGCCGCGACACCAGCTGCCGACGGTGCGGCGAGCGACCCACCGGAATCCGACTCCGCGAGCACGACGTAGTCAGTCGAGCCGTGCCACAGCGCTGGACTTCGAGGAAGCTCGGGCATCCATGCCTGTCTCCTTCGTCGCCCGCAGCGCTCGCCCCGAGTGCGCTCTGCTCGCCCCGAGACGGTACAATGGGTAAGCCTCGCGGGGCCGCCGCGGCGAGAGCGGCCTCGCGACCGTCCGTAGCTCGACCCGATCGTCGAGCGGCTCGTGAAGGAGCACGCGGTCCGTGAACAAGCTCGCTGCTCGCTTGCTCGACCAGCTCAAGAAGCACCGTTTTCGACCGGTCACGCTCTCCGGTGACGGTTACGTCTTGGAGATTCTCCCTTATCACGGGAAGATCGAGGCCGGTTTCACCCTCTGGCGCCTGGCGGGCGGCGAACTGATCCCGGTCGCCAGCGGACACACGGAGAACGGCCATCTTCTCTCGCCCGAAGGGTTCGCGCTGGAACTCCCGCCCGACGTCGAGCGAACGATCGTTACGCTCCTCTCCCGCAAGCGGTGAGCCGCTCGGCCATTGCTCCAGCCACGCCGGCGTACGACGCCTTCTTTCCCGCGGATCGACCGAGCGAGGTACCGGCCGCTCGAGACGCGCGATCAGCCGCTGGCGTGCCGTCTCCTCGTGAGCCAGCCGAGCAGTGGCTGTCGTGGCGCAGCGCACTTTTACGAACGACACCTGGTTCTCGGAGGCCCGTGCGACACAGCCAAACACGCAGGCAGAGACTGTGCAAGCGATACGCTCCACGCTCACCCGCGGCTGGTTTCAGGTCCTCTCCGGTGGGCTTGTCTCGATCTCTGTCCTCAACAACGTGTAATAGGCAACCGGCAATCCGAACGTCGTTCCTTCCCTGCTCGTGCTCGGCGCCTTTCTCGTGCCCGCCGTCCGCGTCCTCTGGGTCTCTGAGCATCCACTGCCGGAACGGATCCCACCCAGCGCGGTCGCCTGGAACTTCCTCTGGGGCGGTGCGCTCGGCGTCATCATTGCCGGTATGCTGGAGTACGACACCTCTCGAACACTCGGCTTCCTCCCGCTCCTGGCCGTCGGTCTGATCGAAGAGGCCGCGAAGCTGATCGTCCCGCTCGTCTTTTTCCTCCGCTGGTATTACCGCGCGGAAACGGCGGGTCTGCTCTTCGGACTCGCGAGTGGTATGGGCTTTGCGGCGCTGGAAACACTCGGATACGCCTTCACTGGGCTCATCGCCTCCCGCGGGAACGTCGGGCTAGCCGAGTTCGTCCTGCTGGTTCGCGGGTTCCTCTCACCGGCTGGCCATGCAGCTTGGATCGCCCTCGTGACGGTAACGCTCTGGCACGAGCGCGTGCACCACGGCCACGCCGCACTCACGCGCTTCCCTCGGTACCTACCTCCGCGCTGTCGCACTGCACACGCTCTGGGCTACATTCCAGATCATGAGCAGCGTTACCCGTGTCGGCTGGCTGGGCATCGAAGTCCTGAGCCCTGTGGTCGCCCTGTCGAGCGTGGCGTTGCTCGCACGTCGGTACCGGGACGCACACCGTCACGCGGTCGCAGCCGCCAGTGCCACGAGCGGATCCCAACGCAGCGGGTCACCCTCGTAGACGGTTCGGCGGGCCAAGCACTGCTCCACCAGCGCCGCGACATCGTAGGCCTGCTCGGCTGCCTCTGCCTGTTCGAGCGAGACGCGCGTGGCCGGATGCAAGGGAACGAACACTGTGCAACAGTCGTCGTCGGGAACGCGGGAGATCGGTTCGGTCCCGATCCGCACCGCCTCGGCGATGATTTCGTCCTTGTTGTTCCCGACCAGCGGGCGCAAGAGCGGCAGATCGGTCACCGCGCCGATCGCCCGCATGTTCTCCAGCGTCTGCGAGGCGACCTGTCCCAAGCTCTCGCCAGTGACCAGCGCACCCGCACCTTCCTCGTGGGCGATCGCCGTGGCGATGCGGAGCATGAGCCGCCGGTACAGGACCACGCGCAGCGACGGCTCGGCTGCCAGCGCGATCACGCGCTGCGCGTCGCCGATCGGGACGATCATCAACCGATTCTTCGGCGGTTGGAAGTGCGAGAGATGGCGAGCGAGTTCCACCGCCTTTTCGATCGAGATCGGCCGGACGTACGGGTAAGCGTGGAAGTGCACGAACGTGACGAAGCAGCCCCGCTTCATGAGCCGGTAGGCCGCGACCGGCGAATCGAAGCCACCGGAGAGCAGGGCGACCACCCGCCCGCTCACGCCGAACGGGAGCCCACCCGGGCCAGGGAGCGCATCGCCGCTCACCAACGCTCGGTCGTACAACACTTCCACGGTATAGGTCACGTCGGGATCGCTGAGATCGACTGGCGCACCCGTCCGCTTCTGGACGAAGCGTCCTAGCTCGCGTTCCAGCTCCGGCGAGGTGAGCGGGAAGCTCTTGTTGGTGCGCTTGACGCGGATGCGGAAACTCCCCTGCGGTGGGCCATGCCGATCGAGCAGTTCGCCGAGCCCCCGCTCCATCGCTTCGACCGTCAAGGCGGTCTCCAGTCCCAGTGAGAAATTGGCCACTCCGAAGACCCACCGCAACCGCTCGCTGACTTCCGGCCACGCCGCGGGATCCGTGAGACGAACGATGAAGCGCAGCGCACGCTCTTGAATGCGCGAGACCGGCAGGTCGCGCAGTGCGTAGGACAGATTCTCGTAGAGCGCCCGCTTGAAGAAGGGTCGGTTCTGTCCTTTGAGCGCGAGTTCGTGCACGCGTACGATCACGAGCGGGGTGAACTGCCGGCTCATTCCTCACCTCTCGCCCGCCGTGTGTCCTGGCCTCGCCGGTGACCGACCAGCTCAGGCCGCGCCGATCCGCGCTCCGACCAACTCGAGGAGTTCCCCATCCTCCGGGAAGCGTTTCTCAGCGAGCTTGGAGAAGACCAGCTCGCCGTCCACCGTGACCTCGAAACGCCCACCTGACGAGGGAACCAAGGCGATCTCACCGATCTGGAGGAGTTCGTACTTGTCCAAAAGCAACTCCACCGCACGGGTGGCTCGTCCCCGATATCCTCAGCTCGTGCAGTACTCGATCCGGATCCGGTGCTCCACAGTCACCCCCTCTTCTCTCCCCTCGATCCGTCCACGCTCGCTGCTCGGTGTGACGGACTATCCCCGCCATCCCTAGATCGAGCAGTATACCCCAGCCGAGCTCGTTGGAGCGATGCTCGCTCGTACCGAAACGATGCACGAGCCGACCCAGGCCTCACACACGCCCACCACTCAGCGACACCCGATATGGAGAATCGTCACACCGCAGTTGCTCGACCGTCGCTCGGCCGCGGGATTCCGAACGAACCACCAGCAAAGGCGCCGGACTACACAGCCTGCCAGCGTGACGAGCATGGGCACCAGTGGCCGACGCGTTGGCTGGCTGCTCGGCACACCGACTCAGCGTGGCACTTCAGGACGACCGCTGCGCTGTCGCTCCGGAGGGAAAGCCTCGCGCCGCCCGCCGAGCCGATCGTCACTCATCCGCGGCTGAGAGTCGGTACTGCGCAGGCTTGTGCCCCGACCGGGTCGAGCGTGGCGCAATTCACCGCCCGTTCCGCCTCGGCGGCGACGACCACCTCCACCGTCACGATCACCTCGCTGCCCGGCTGCGGAGGAGGGCCACTGCACTGGAACGCTCTCTCGCTCGCGCGACAGCTCCACGCGGCCGCATTCAGGCGGACCGCGCCGCTCAGACTCATCCCAGTGGGCAAGAGATCGGCTACCACGAACTCCGGCCAGCGCACCGCGCACTCCTCCGGGCCAGCGTTGCGGATCCGGATGGTCATCGTCGCGCTTCTCGCCTGTCCTCCCGTGTTCGGTTCACCGAGGCGAATCGCCTTCTCGAAACCGAAGAGGCAAGCGACGGGAGGCGGAGTGGGCGTGACGGGTGCCGTGGGGAAAGGTCCCAGCGTCACGCAGCTCGCGTCGTTGGCCGGATCGGCGTCGTTTTCGACTGCGACGAGCGCACAGTTTTCGGCCGCACTCCCAGCCTCGCCACTGACCGTGAACGTGAAGGTCGCACGGTAGCCCGGTGACAGGGGCTCACCGGCCCGGCAGGTCGTGCCCTCGCATTGCCACGCACCAACGCCGCCTACCTCGACGATACGGACCTCCGACTGGAGCCGGAATCCGGCCGGAAGCGGATCGCTGACCAAGGCACCGGCCGGGCAGGTCGCTGTCCCGAGCTGCTGCACCGTGAGGATCACGACCACTGCCGTCCCAGCAGTCAGCGGTGCGACCGTCTTGTCCAAGGCCAGATCGCAGGTCCCGACCGGAGTCGGCGTCTCGCGCGGTCCAGGCTCGACCGGCCTGGTCGGGGTGAGGGTACCGGTGGACGGAGCGGGAACAGCCGGTCGGCTCGCGACCGTGGGCGTGGGCCGAACGGTGACGGTCGGCTGGAGCGCCGGCGTCGTCTCGGCAGTCACAGTCTGCGACGGCGCGGTCGGACTCGACGCGATCGCCGTAGGGCTCGCCTCGCTCGCCGGCGCGGCAGCGGGGGAAGGGCTGGGAAGGACCACCGGTAAGGGGGTCGCGCCGCGCTCGGCGAGCGGGGTCGGAGTCACCAGCGGCACGAGTGTCCCCTCGCAGGCAGCGAGGAGCCAGGCAACCGCGACCAGCACGATTACCGCGGTCGTGGATCGGCACGCTGCACGAGGAGTCGCCCGCATCGTCTCGCTCCCGCGCTGCGGTGGCGCGCTCGACCGCAGCGCACGCACTCCAAGGATGGTACTTCTCCCGTTGCCGAGGGTACGGAGCCAGCCTTGCGGTCAGCTGGCTCCGCACCGGCTGTGTGGGCTGAACGTGGCCGCGCAGTCACTGCACCGTCACGCAGTAGAAGTTGTTCCCGAGATTGACGTCCGCATTCTGCGGCACGGTCACCCGCACGCAGTTGGTCTCTGGCTTCTGGCTCACCGTGGCCGTGAAGCTGAACTGTGCGATGTAGCCGGGCGGGATCGGATTTTGCGCTGTGCACCCGAAGTTGACACAGTTCCACGAGACCGTGCCGCCCGTTTGGGTGATCGTCAGTGGTCCACTCAGCGTGATGTTCGCCCCTGGGTAATCGACCGCTTCCGTACCAGTGGGACACGAGCCGCCCCCGATGTTCGCCACCGTGACCACGACCGTATAGACGTTCGGCTGCCCAGTCGGCACCATCGCCTTCTCGGTGACCATGTCGCAAGCGGCCTGCGGCGTGGGGGTGGGAGCCGGCGTCGGCGTTACGGTCGGTGTCGGTGTAGGCGTCGGGGTAGGGGTGGGCATCGGTGTTGGCGTCGGACTCGGTGTCGCGGTCGGCGTTGCCGTTGGGGTCGGGGTCGGCGTCGGCAGCACGATCGTCGGCAGCGCGATCGTGGGCTTCTTGATCACGGTCGGCGTCGGGGTCGGGGTCGGCCAGCACTCGTCACCGGGGATGCACGTGGGATTGCCGCCCACCAACGTCGTCCCGACCGGAGAAGGCTTGGGGGTCGGTGTCTTCGTCGGCGTCGGGGTCGGCGCAGCCTCGCCATCGAGCGCTGTCGACGGGCCGGTGACGGTGCCCACACCGCTCGGCGTGAGCGCGAGCGGGGTCTTGGTCGGTGTCGGCGTCGGCGGCACACAGACGGTAAGGTGCAACGACTGCACTTGTGCATTATACGAAATTATCACGTCCAGAAAGCTGTTCGCGTTGAGCACGTTGAGCGAAGCCGGTTGTAGCTGCATCACGATGGGGACGACGTTCGGATAGTTGGCCGCCGTCCACGGCTGTGACACGGCGGTATTAGTGCCAAGCTGCTGGAGATAGGGAAGTCCTGGAGCATAATTTGGATTCTCAATGGCGATGAGCGCATCTCTCCCGTCGCCCTCGACCGGCCTCATCCAAACCGTCACCCACGCAGCGACGATCGATCCAGCTCCCGGGACGGTGTTGAAGCTGTGCAGGACGTGCAAATGAGCCGGAGTGGGAGAGGGCAAGACACCGGTATAAACCAACGCCGGGTGATACTTCATGATGAACGCAGGCCGGGGCGTCAACGGCTGCCCTGGACCGACCGACAGTGTCGAGCCGACCGTTCCCGGTGGACACACGATCCCGGCGATCGGAGACGGGATAGGCGTCGGGTTTCCGAGCAGCGAGCCGCTGCACGCGCCGAGCACGAGCGCAGCCGCCACCATGAGGACCGGAAAGATGCGGAAGCACTGACGCATCGTCATGACCTCCTCTCCACGAGACCAACGGTCTTGCGCTGGCTCGGCGCCAGGTGTCGCGCCCGCTCGGTCCGAGTGAACTCGTGCACCACCGCGACCGGCTGTTCTCCCTGTGGCCGGTGCGACTCGACGCGAGGAGCACGGCCTCCGGTGTTCGGCACGCGGGGTGCTCTGCTCACGGTAACGCCTCGCACCTGGTGTCGTTCGCGGCATTCGCGTCAGCAGCGTTCGCCACCGTCGCGCAGAGCTGCGCTGACCCGCCTGACAACGTCGCCATCGTCTGGAAGCCGACCTGGTACATGGTACCGGGCGGGTTACCGGGGACCGTCCCCACCGCAGTGCAAGTGGTCCCGCTGCAACTCCAGCTGGCCGTCCCGTTGTACTCGTAGGCCAACCCTAGCGGGCCGAAGCTCAGTGCGCTGCTCGGCGAAACGCTCAGGCTGAGCGTCGTCGGCGCCGGACAACTCGCCCCTCCCACACCGTCCAGCCCGACAGTGACCTGGTATTTGCCCGGTATCGTCTCGAGGAGACCGATGCCGACCGCGAGATCGCACCCCGCGGTCGTGGTGGGCGGCGTATCGTCGCCCGGTGCCGGTGTCGGGGTCGGCGTCGGCGTGGGGGTAGGCGTTGCTGTCGGTGAGGGAGTTGGCGCCGGCGTGGGCGTGGCTGTCGGCGTTGGCGTCGCCGTCGGCGTCGAAGTCGAACTCGGGGCGGAGGCTACAGTCGCGACGGGCGAAAGCGGTCCTAGTACGTTGCCTGGAGCTGCGGCAGTACTCGCAGGCTGTGCTGTCGGCCCTGCCGGTGACGAAACAGTGCTGCTACTCGAGCCGGTCGCTGTCCCCGTACTGGCTGCCTGGGGTGTGACGACTGCTGGAGTCGTCGGAACCGGTGTCACCGGCACACCGCACGCTCCCACAGTGAGTGCGCCAGCGATGATCACCGTGACGAGCCACCTCCCATTGCGGGACATCGGTTCAGAACCCTCCTTCGCTCCCGCACGTCGGCGCACCCACCTGGTGCGTCGTCATGCTCAGTCTCTGCTCGAGGAATCGGAACGCGCTTCCGTTGCTTTTCCCTCCCCCTTTCTCCGGACACGTGCCAACCGGGTGCTCATCGCATACAACGGACGAGCACCCGGCCCGGTTACACCGCGCTGTCAGCGACAGACCAGCACGACCGTCGGTGGCGACGCCCGACTGACCTGCCGCTGCACTGGCCCCTGCCCGAGCAACGCTTCTCCGTCCCAGCTGACCTCGGCAAGATCAGCCAGGATCCGGAGACGCACCGGTATGCCGGCGAACCGCAGCGTCGCCTCGCGCTCGCTCACCTGAACCTCGGCGTCACCGACCGGTAGACGGAACATCGCCGGCTGCTCCGGGACGAAGAGACTCGGCACCCCCAGCGCCCGACTGACGAGCTCTGCCGGCCCCGCCAAGCGCAGCTCGAGCGGCGGACAGTTCCGGGTCTCCACCGTCACTGGCGCGGTGCCCCAACTCAGATAGGCCCAGCCCGCCGAGACGAGCACCGTCACTCCCGCCACCAAGCCCGCGAGCGCCTTCCCCCAAACCGACTGCCCGAGCCGTTCCCGCAGTGTCCGCACGGCGTGCGGTGTCGGGCCTGGCGTCGCCGCCGCCTGCTCGAGCGCCTGCCGGATCTGCGCCCGGACCTCCAGCGCCGGCAGGACCGGTGCCAGTGCCGGGAGGAGATCGACCGCGCTGACGGCTCGGCGATTGCGCTGACAGATCTCGCACTGGTCGACATGGCGCGCAACCGCGCGCCGGAGTTCGGGTGTCAACCCCTGCGGCAGCGCGACGCCCTCCAGCAGGCGCGCCAATTCAGGGCAGTCTTCGCGCCCGCGACGAGCCAACAAGAGAACCGTGAAGCTCTCTTCCAGTGCATCGCGCACCCGGCTAAGACGGGTGTTGATCGCCCCTCGCCGGACACCGACGACGCGGGCCACCTCAGCTGGCGTCAGGTCGTGCCGCAGCGCCAGTTCCAGGATGGTGTAATCGCTGGGCGGCAACCCGCGCGCTGCCTGCCAGACCAGCTCGGCCAGTTCGCGCCTTCGTGCCGTCTCCTCCGGCTCGGCCTCCGGTCCACTGGCTGGGAGCTCCGGCACCCACTCCTCCCCCTCCGGGGAAGGGAGTTGCGAGAACGCAGTCGTGCGGTGGCGGCGCTGGTAGTCGATGACGGTGTTGCGCGCGATGGTGAAGAGCCAGGCGCGCAGCGAGCCTTGGACGTGGCGAGCCCGCAGCCCTTGCATCGCCTTGAGGAACGTGTCCTGGGTGAGGTCGGCCGCGACCTCCCGATCGCGCACCGAACGCACGACGAAATCGTAGATCCGGTCGACGTATCGCTCGTAGAGCAGCGCGAACGCCTCGCGGTCCCCCGACCGGAACCGTGCGACGAGCTCCTCGTCGGTGAGGTCGGGCGGTTGCTTGTGGACGAGTGTGGTTCGGCTGGTCATCGCTCGCTGGAACTCGCTTCCCTCTCCGTCGTCGCGCAGCAAGAGCTTTGGGTTCGCGGTCTTTCTGGCCGTCCGGTAGAAATCACGAGAAGTCTAGCACCGCTGTCTGTTGCCATGGTGGTACGGGCAGTTTACCCGCGGTGCACACCTTGGTCGCGCGCAGAGTGCCCCTGCTCGCGTCACCGTCCTCTCCGACCATGAGCTGCGTTGCGAGATCATCGCATCCTTTCTGCATGCCACGGCACGACTTCGAGTATCCTTTCCCCTCCGAGATGCTTCGGGAGACGATGGAGCCGAAGGCTCCCAGAAAGGATGCCAACGCGATGCGGGTGATGAAGTTCGGGGGAACGTCGGTCGGGAGCGCCGCGGCCATCGATCGCACGGTTCGGATCCTCACCGATGCGTACCGTCAGGACAACCGCCTCGTGGCGGTCGTCTCTGCCATGAGCGGTGTCACCAACCAGCTCATCGCGGCCGCTCAGGCAGCTGCCGAGGGGGACGAGCAGGCGGCGGCGACGCTCCAGCGGGAACTGGTCGAGCGACATCGCGGGGTGGCTGCAGAACTGATCCCGACCGCCGCGCGCCTCGAGGCGACGGTCAACCGCCTGACCGAACTCGCCACCCGTTGTGCGCGTCTCGTCGAGTCCGTCCATGTCCTGCGTGACCTCTCGCCGCGTGCGCTCGACTGGATCGTCTCTTTCGGCGAGCGGATGAGCGCGGTCCTCATTGCCGCCGTGCTCGAGGAGCGCGGGATTGCAGCGACCGCCGTCGACAGTGACAAGGTGATCGTCACCGATGACCACTTCGGGAGTGCCAACCCGCTGCTCGAGGAGACCCGGGCACGCGCCGAGGCGGTCCTCGTGCCGCTCCTGGAAGCTGGCAAGCTGCCCGTCGTCACGGGCTTCTTCGGGGCCACGCCGAAGGGCGCGGTCACGACGCTCGGCCGGGGCGGCTCCGACTTTTCCGCCTCCATCCTGGCCCACGCCTTGGACGCCGACGAGGTGTGGATCTGGACCGATGTCGATGGCGTCATGACGGCCGATCCGCGACTCGTCCCCAGTGCCCGCACGTTGCCAGCGATCTCCTTCGCCGAGGCGACCGAGCTCGCCTACTTCGGCGCCAAGGTTATCCACCCGCGTACCATGCAGCCAGCTGCCGAGCGTGGTATCCCGATCTGGATCAAGAACACGTTCAACCCCGAGCACCCGGGCACCCGAATCGGTCCGGACACCAGCTCGAACGGTTCGGTCGTCAAGGCGATCACCGCGATTCCCGGCGTGAGCGTCATCACCGTCGAGGGATCCGGCTTCCTCAGCGTCGCTGACGTGACTGCCCGCGTCTTCGAGACGGTCGGCCGGACGGGTGTCAATGTCTATATGGTCTTCCAGGCCTCGTCCCAGCACAGCCTGGGTTTCGTCGTCCGGCGCACCGATGCCAGCAAAGTGTTGCGGGCGCTGGAGCGGGAATTCGAACTCGATCTCCTCAAGGGACGCGTCGCGCGCATTTGGGAGGAACCCGGTATGGCCATCGTCGCCGTCGTCGGTGCCGGGATGCGCGGGACACCCGGCGTCGCTGGCCGCGTCTTCGGGACCCTCGGTCAACACCGCATCAATATCGTCGCCATCGCGCAAGGGTCGTCGGAACTCAACATTTCGTTCGTGATCCGCGAAGACGAGGTCGCACGCGCCGTGCCAGCGATTCACGACGCCTTCGGGCTCGGGGGATCGACTGGCGAACGCTCGGCTGGCTCCTGAGGCCGGCGCGCGCGACGGGAGCGCTCGCTGCGCAACGTCCACAGCGATGTCGCCAGGATCACGAGCGGTAACACGACGAATCCGATCAAGAAGATGAGCGTGCCCGGGTTCATCCACTCGATCGTCACGTCTCCTCGCTGGCTGCACGACGCCGGTCATTCGGCGCCGTGTCCTCCCTGCACGGCAGGAAGGATAGCCAGAGTCGCTCGCGCGCGACGAGGCCGGCATCCCCTGATCGCTCCGCCCCGCTCCTTCTTGCGCTGCGCCCGAGGCAGTCCCACGACCGGGTTCCGACGAGGCGCACCGGGCGTGCCTGTGCTGCCTGACACACCATGTCCACGAGGGCGGCGACGATGAGCATCCTCTTGCTCGCGCTCGTCGCCGCGGCAGCCGCGATTCTCACGGCTGCGGTCGCCCTGCTCCTGCGTTGGCTCGGCATCGCACCAGCCGACCCGGAACAGCGAACACGCGGGATCGAGCTCCTCGTGGAGCGGATCCGGGAACGTTTGGTCCAGCGGCGCTAGTGCTCGCCAGCCGGCTCCGGATCAGCTGCCTCGGCTCGCTCCGACCGCTCCTCGCGTTCCTCCCGGCGGCCGAAATCGCGCATCCGCTCGGCATAGCTGCGCAGCCGATCCATCACCAGACGGTGGACCGTCCCCTCTGGATACGTGCCATCAGGCTGGCGCTCACCAGCCGGTACACCAGTCAAGATCTCGATCCCCTGATCGACCGAGTCGACCGCCCAGATGTGGAACCTCCCCTCAGCGACCGCCTGGATCACCTCTTCGTCCAGCATCAGATGCTGGACATTGGCCGTCGGGATGATGACACCCTGCTCACCGGTCAGTCCCTGCACCTTGCAGACGGCGAAGAACCCCTCGATCTTTTCGTTCACGCCACCGATCGCCTGCACCTCGCCGTACTGGTTCACCGAGCCGGTGACCGCGATCCCTTGCTTGATCGGCAGTCCGGAAAGCGCGGAGAGTAGGGCATAGAGCTCGGTCGAGGAAGCCGAGTCACCCTCGATCTCCTCGTATGCCTGCTCGAAGGTGATCGACGCGGTAATGGCGAGCGGGAAATCCTGGGCATAGGCACCGGCCAAGTAGTTGGAGAGGATCAAGAAGCCTTTCGAGTGGATCGGGCCGGACAACGCGATCTCTCGCTCGATGCTGATCAGATTGCCGCGCCCCAGCGAGACGCGCGCGCTCACGCGCGACGGTTTCCCGAAGGCGAAGTCACCGAGCTCGATGACCGCCAGGCCATTGATCTGCCCCACCCGCGCGCCGCTCGTCTCGATCTTGAGCGTTCCTTCGGCGATCAGTTCGCGCACCCGCTCGGCGAGGAGGTCGGAACGGTACTGCTTCTTGCGGATCGCTGTCTCCACATCCTCGGCCGTCACGATCTCGCGTCCAGCCTTGCCAGCCCAGTAACTCGCCTCCGCGACCAGGTTCCCGATCTCCAGGAGCTGCGACGAGAGCTTGCGCTGATGCTCGACCTGGCGCGCTCCATACTCGATCACGCGCGCCACCGCGCTGCGATCGAAGTGGCGCAATCCTTGTTCCCGCACCACCCGGCTGATGAAGGCCGCATAGCCCATCACGTGCTGGTCGTTCCAGTCCATGTCCGGGGCGAAGTCGGCCCGCACGCGGAAGAGTTCGCGGAAATCATCGTCGTAGGCAGCGAGGAAATAGTACAGGAGCGGCGAGCCGACCAGGACGACTTTCACGTCCAGCGGGATCGGGTCCGGTCGCAGCGTCGCCGTGGGCAGCACCGCATACTGCTGGCCGAGATTCTCGATCACCACCTGGCGCGTGATCAACGCCCGCTTGAGCGCATCCCAGGCGAACGGGTTGGTCAGAAGGTCGAGGACATGGACGACGAGGAACCCACCGTTCGCCCGGTGCAAGGCCCCGGCCCGGATCTGGCTGAAGTCAGTCACCATCGCGCCGAACGTCGCCCGGTAATCGATTCGCCCGACCAGGTTGTAGTACGAGGGATTGCGCTCGAAGATCACTGGCGCACCGCGCGTTTGGCTGTTGTCGACGAACACGTTCACGCGATACCGCGCGAGATGCTCCTGCTGTTGCAACGCTTGCAGCTGGGCGATCGGTGCTGGCACACCCGGAAGTTGCGGCGGGAAAAAGTCGTGCAGGTGTTCGGGAATATCCTCGCGCACCTGCTCCAGGAAGGCGAGCACCTGGGGAAGATCCTGGTACCGCTCGCGGAGTTCCTCGAACAGACCGCCGACCGCAAAGAGCGCGACCTCCCGGTCGAGTTGGCGCAACCGCTCGGCCGTCTCGCGCTCGAGACGGCGCACCTCCCGCAGTGCATCAGCCACACGATCTTGAATCCGTTGGTTGCGCCGCTCCAGTTCCGCCCGTACTGGCTCGGGAAGCCTCTCGTATTCCTCGGGTGCCAGCGGCCTTCCCTGCACCAGCGGCACACTGATCACGCCCGCTGGCGTCAGCTCCACCGTAAAGCCAAGTTGCTGCGCGAACTGCCGCACGCCCTCCCACAAGCGTTCGCGTTCTTGGTTCAAGCGATCGATGATCACCCGGCGCCGCCGGTCGTACTCCTCGCTCTCGAACGCTCGCGGAATCGCTTGCTGGGCAGCTCGCAGGAACTCGTCCATATCGCGCGCCAGCTGCACCCCCCGCCCAGCTGGCAGGGCGATCGCGACGGGACGTTCGGGATCCTGGAAGTTGTGAACGTAAACCCAATCCGGCGGTGTCGCGCGCTTCGCCGCGATCTGTTCCACGAGCCGGAGCACTGTGCTCTCGCGCCCAGAACCGGGACGCCCCGCGACGTAGACGTTGTAGCCGTAGGACGCGATCTCCAGACCGAACTCGAGCGCTTCGAGCGCCCGCGGTTGCCCGACCGTCCCCACAACGGGATCCACTTCGGCGGTCGTTTCGAACGGCAAGGTCGCTGGATCGAGTCGGCGTCGCAGACGTTCCACGGGAACTCGGAGCTGCGCGGCGCGTTCCGTCGCTGCTCCGCTCATTCATCCCCCCTTCCCGGACCGAGCCTGGTCACGCTCCGCATTCAGCTGGACGGTCCCGGCGGTGTCAAGACACTGCCGACGAGAGCAGCAGCGCCGTACGAGAGCACCGCGACCAGCAACGCCCGCAGCGTACCCACCGCCAATGTTTCTCGGAGCGCCATGAGCGTCGCGAAGAAAGTCCAAACGAAAGCGAGCGGCACGACGACCAGCTGCAGCGCGGGAACGATTCCGAACACGAGCAAGAGACTCGGCGCCAGGGCGAAGCCGAGCGTCCGCACCAGCGCTCCCAACGTCGCCTCCGTCTCCGGTCCTGGCAACGCTTTCGTACCGAAGATGTAAGCTGCGACGACGAAGATCGTCCAGGAGACGAAGGCAGAAGCAGCCACGATGCCGAAGGCGGTCGGACCTCCGCCGGGCAACCCGGCAACGCCGGCTGCCAGGACACAGAGCAGGACGAACAGGAGTGCCGGCACTGTGGCAGTCGGATCATCGCGGAGTTCCCGGTAGACCGTGGGGTCGAGCCGCAGCGCACCGACGATTCGCCTGAGCATGTCTTCCCTCGTTCATCTCGACCGCTCGCGCGGCCAGCCGTACTCTTTCACGATCCAAGCGTACAGCGGCGGTACCTCCAGGAATTCGACACGTTCCCCCAGGGTCCGCGCCTCGATCAAGAAGGCCTTGAGACGCTCGGGGTCCCGATAGAGACACTCCGGTGACGGCACCAAGATCACGTCGATCTGGCGCAGCCACATCGCCGTGCGCAGCGCCTTGAGGCCGGGGCGTTGCTCCGGAAACTCGGGGAGGATCTCGCTGAAAACGTGCGTCACGTGGTAGTGCTCTCGCGCAGCCAGTTCGCGCAACCGCGTCTCTTGGTCCGCCAGCTCCGTCTCCGGACTCCGGCGTCGTTTGGCCTCCTTGGGGTCCGTCGGGAGTCGCGTCGCCAGGAACAGCGCAGCCCGTTCGGCAGCCATGACTCACCTCCCTTCCGGCTCGCCGGAGGACAGCGCAGCGTTGCCGCCGAGCCTCAGCCGCGCTCGCCCTGGTAGATACCGCGGTATCCCTCGCTGACGGGCCGCTCGAGCCGGTGCAGCACGAGTTGGGCGATGCGGGCAAAGCGGCGCAGCCGAAAGCCTTTCGGATTGTAAACGACGAGCAGCGCCACCCCTTGACCCGAGTATCCAGCATCCCAGACCGCAGTGTGCACCGCGACGCCACAACGGAGCAGACTCGAGCGCGGGCGGGCATAGGCCATGCAGTCCGCTGGAAGCGTCACGGTCTCGGTGAAGCGCACGAGGTAGGGGCCTGGCTCGAGCTGCCACCAGCCATCACCATCCGGCTCGAGTACTTCGAGATCCGGCAGGCGACGCTCTTCGTCGTTCTCGCCGACCTGACCAGCACTGGCGAAGCGCGCGACCGACCGGACAGTCAAATCGATCCCATGCGGTTGGAGTTGCACTTCCACCGCCGGAAGGTCGCGGAGTAGCGGTGGATTCGCCGCGAGCAGTGCTGCCAGTTGATCCCGCATGAGGACGCCATCGCGCTCGCTCATTCAGCCTCCTCGGGCCTGCACGACTCGGTAAGGGTGTCCGATTTGGGCGATCGGACGCTGGTGCTCGGGCAGCTGCGCCCAGGGGTGAAGCGGGCTCGGCTCTTGCCGGGGCAAAATGCGCCCATCGACCATCGTCAGAGTATTGACGAGAAGCCGGTCACCGCAGCGCGCCTGCATCGCCACGTCGTAGAAGGTGAACGTCCCCTCGACCACCTGGAACAGGGCGATATCCGCTGGCGTTCCCTCGGCCAAACTCCCCAGTTCCGGCCGGCCGATGATCTGGGCCGGTCGCACCGTCGCCCGCTCGATGACCTCCGCCAGCGAGAGTCCGAGCGCCAGGAACTTGGACAGCGTGGTGGGAAGATCGAACATCGGTCCCTGGATCGCCAGCTGGTGGATATCGCTCGAGATGACATCAGGCAAGATCCCCTCCGCCAGGAGCCGCTCGGCGACCTCGAAGCTGAACGAACCTGCCCCATGCCCGATATCGAGGACGAGCCCGCGCTCGTGCAGCTCGCGGATGCGGGGATGAACCCGCCCCTCTGGAGTGAGAATCCGCATCGTTCCACCCGTGAAACAGTGGGTCAGTATGTCACCGGGGCGCAGGAGCGCCGCCACCTCGTCGATCGACGGCGGGCCGTTCCCGATATGCACCATGAGAGGAAGCGCGAGCTGGTCAGCGAGCTCACGAGCCAGCTCGAGCGGTCGGATCCCGACACCACGCGTGGTATTGGCATCGATGCGTGCCTTGACGCCCAGGATGATGTCGCGGTTCGCTCGGATGATCGTGGCAGCGAGTTCGAGGTCGCAATAGTCGAGATTGGCGAACTCCCACGTCGGGGCGACCAAGCCGATCGAGGAGAGATTCAAGAGCGCCAGAATCCGAACCCGGCTCGGTTCGACGATGTACCGGCGGAAACCAGGAAAGGTGTAGGCTCCGGCACTTCCGACATCCAGCCAGGTCGTCACCCCTGTCCGCGCCGCGATCGGATCGGCTTCGATGCCCCAGTACGTCGCGCCCCAGTAGACGTGCGTATGGAGGTCGATGAGACCCGGCGTCACGAGCTGACCCCGCGCATCGATCACCTGCTCGGCGACGGCATCCGCCAGCGAACGCGCCACGCGCGCGATCCGTCCCTCGCGGATCCCGATGTCGAAACGGCCGAAGCGCTGGTTCGCCGGGTCGATCACCTCACCGCCGAGAATGAGCGTGTCGAAGCGCTCCCGTTCCGCTGGCCCCATCGCTCCATCCTCTCGCTTCGCGCGTCGAGGGTCACCAGGCATGCTCGACCGGTCAATACTCCCCCGAAAAGGTCGCTTCGTCAATTCGACCCCGCATGGACTGAGGCTCGTGCCGAGTCGCTGATCCTCAGCCGAGCGCGCGAACCACGACCCCGGCGAAAACCGACACAGATCCGACTCCCACCCAGCACGACATACGCACGCTCCACCACGAACACCGGTGATCGCCAAGGCGAGCCGCCGTGTCCGCTGGTCAGGTTAGCTCGCGCCGACAGCGCTGGTCACGCCCGAGCCTTCGCAGCCTGAAGACGACGAAGACCGCACGACGGGATCCCCGCCGTCTCATCCATCGGCTGAGCCCTCTCTGGGAGCGCCCGCACCTGTTGTCTCCTGTTCGTGCGTCGGTCCCCCTGACAGAGTGCTCCGCAACCACTCGATCAGCTCCTCCACTCGCTGGCAATGCGTGTCGTACCAGTAGAACTGGTCGCAGCCGCTGCATCGCCAGAACTCGAGAGCACGCTGCCAGCTACGCGGTGGGACGTGCTGCCGTGCCACTTCGCGTTCGACCCGGACGAGCGACCCGTTGCAACGCGGGCAACGCACGAACGGGCGCAGACTGCCCATCAGGTCGAAACGCCGGACGACCTCGCGGAGCTGCTCCCGGGGATCTACCGAGCGCAGCCAATACCCGTGCGTGACGGCTCGCCGTTTCAAGAGTTCCCGGTCTCGCGTCAGCACGATCCGTCGCTCACGCTCCGACCATGCCGCCAGCGTTGCGTCGTCCGCCGCACGCTCGTACCGTGTGTCGAAGCCGAGCAGGCGCAAGTAGGCAGCCAAACGGCCGAGGTGGACATCGCAGACGAAACGTGGCTCGCGGAGCGGCTCGGGACGCAACCGTTGCACCGACCCGATGTCGATCGTTTCGAACACCGGATACATCGCGACTCGATCGCCGTCTTGCAGACGAACAGCCCAATCGGCCGGCTCTCCGTTGACGAGAACGAGATCGACCTCCGGCGGCGGGATGCCGAGCCCGGCGACGAGATCGCGCACGGTCGCACCCAACGGAAGCGGTACCTCGAACGAGCGCTGACGCACCGGTGGCGGGAGGAAGTCGTTCAATGCTGCATAGGCACGGACCACGACCGAACCAGCTGACCACCGCATGGGAACGACACCCCGAACAGAGCAGAGACGGGTAGAAACGATCGCCCGACACGCGCACCGATGGTCAGACCGCTACCCGGAAACCCTGACACGGCCAGCCCTGCCACGCAGCAGCCGAGTCGCACCATCTCGTCGTCCTGGCGATCGTCCCTCCCCTTGCGCTCAGGATAGCCCAGTGCGCACCCGGAAGACCATGCCACGGCCAGTATGCCGGTAACCGCCTCGACTGATCGCTGGAGCACCTGCTCCCCGTGCGCGCTCGCCTCGCCCGCCGGCGCCATCCGTCCGGTCACCCGCTCGCCACCCGCCGCCCGGCCGGCAGCGACCATTCGCCAGTCGAACGCGTCGGTCAGCGTGCTCTGCCGTCCGCCAGCGCTAGGGACTGCGCGCCGCGCGCCCGCTGGCCTGCCCCGGACGAAGACGTTCCACTCGGCACTGCTGCGCGCCGCCGTCGAGCTCGACGACACCGCTGGGAAACCGATCCGTTCTCCGCCAGCGCCCGCCGGAGCCTGCTCGTCGACCACCGATGCGGTCTCGCATGACCACGCACTCGTCGGCTCGTGCGAGCCCGCGGGATATCGCGCTGGTCACCTGGTCACGCGGATCGAGTCGGAGCCACTCAGCTGGAGATCATAGTACTCCGCGAGATACTGCAGCGCCGCATCGATCGAGGCCGGCAACCGCTCGGGCACGACGACCTCGATCGGCGCCTCGAGCGCGAGCGCCCGCTCTTCGGTCAGCCAGAGCGCCTGGCGACGAGCGGCGTCCGGCTCGCCTTTGGTCCGCGCCTCGTAGAGCCGCTCCTTGGCGATTTCCAGGGCGATCACCCGCGGGTAGTGCTCGTCCCAGAAGGCTTCCTCGCCGAACGCTCCCAGATACGCCTTCAGCCGGGGGTCATCGCTGGTGGCCGCCACCTCCCGGTCGCGCGCGACCCGCTCGCGCACTGTCCGCTCGTCCGGCCACAACCCCTCGCGCTCGGCCGCAGCCGCGACCGCGCGGTCGACGATGAGGCTGGCGAGCGCGACCGTCGGCACACCGTGTCGCTCGATGAGCCCCGCCTGCCGCTCGAGGAACGCTCGCTGCTCCGCGGTCACCGCCCCGCTGGTTCCCACCTCACCCATCCAGGTGAGGTTGGCCGCGACCCAGTGCTCCATCTCGGCCAACTCGGCCGCAGTGACCGGCTTGCCTGCCACCAGCAGCACGGTTTCGCGGCCACCTTCTCGGGCGGCCTCGGCTGCTGACTCGACGCGGTCGAGACCCGGGAACCGAGCAGTCAGCCCCGTGCTCCGTGTCAGCGCGACCGCGCCGACCAGGACGAGTAACCCGAGCAGAGCGATCAGTCCGACCCGCTGCCGCATCATGCACCTCCTACCAGAGCGTCCAGGTCCGGTCGCGGCTGACGCCACCGTAGCAGCCGGCAGCATCGCAGAGCAGGAACGCCCAGGTCCCGCGGTCCTGCGCCCGCTTCGTGCTGTCGAAGCCTCCGAGATACTGCGCGTTGGTCGTGCAACCGCCGAAGACGAGCCCACCGGGAGGGTAGATCGCTCCACACCCGCTCATCGTCCACGCGGAAGCAGGAACCGTCCTCCGGACTTGCCCATCGTGGATGAAGTACAACACCGTACCGGGACTACGAATATCGCCAGTCGGGTTTCGGACGTAGACGCTGCTCTCATGCCGCGTAAGCGCGTTGACGCCACGTAACGGGTTCCAGTCCGTACGCCCGAGATAGTTTCCCGAGTAGTACCAGATCCCGCCGCGTGGCTTCACACCGCTGGCTGACCACTCGTAAAAGAGCTGTCCGTAAGCGGCGTACGCTGACCCCACGGTCGCACTTACTGTCACGAGCGACAACAGCAGCGCCAAGGCAACTCGTTGCACCACTCCAGTCCCTCCAATCCGAGGAGGATATCACTGACACAGCAAGAGTAGCAGAGAGAGATGTCAAGATTTCGAAAGCCTGAACCAGAAGCCCCTTCGTTCGACTCCCGCAGAAAAATCCAGACCGTTGTATGCCAGTGCGCCGGTGGTCGATCGCCTGCTGTGCGCGAAGCATTCCACGCCGCGGAGCGAGCGGTCAGGACTGCCCGAGCCACGAGGCTGGCGCTGTAGCGTCGGGAGAAGGCGCTGCCGTCTCCGGCATACACCGTGCGAGCGACCCTGAGACGCAATGCCGTCCGGCGACTGCTCACTCAGCGACCGCCCCGCCCGTTCGGGAAGCCTTGACCTGACTCGAGGAGTCCCTCGACCGCCGCACGGTCGGCGCTTTGCCCGTACCGGAGCCGGCCGCCTCTCCCGAAGCATGCCAGGCATGGTGCCCACGGACGCTCGCACCGAACCTGCTCGGGCGAGCAGCCGCGGTCGATTCCGCGAACTCCGGCGCTCTCCAGAAAAACTGGAGGGGGACGGTGGCCCGCACCCTCCCGTCCGCGCCGCCGGGGTCAGCAGTGACCGAGGGGAGTTTCCCTCCTCTCCTGCACGGTGCAGGAGGGGCGCCACCGGCGAGCGGCGCGAGTCAGGGGTGTACCGGCGACGCAGTGCGTCGCCCCTACCGGGGAATGGCTCATCTCCGCTCGTACGGCATATACCGAGCGTGAACGGGCGGTCTCTGACCGCCGTGGGACGTCAGGCACGGTCTGCACCCCTGCCCTGGCAGACCGGTAATCTTCTCGACGTTCTGACCTCAGTGGCGTTGGGATCCTCGACGCGGCCAGTGCATGCCACCGAGGTTGCCGCGCCTGTCGGTGCGGTGGGCGATGCCGCGCGGCACCCCTCATGGGTGGGCAGCCCGCGCAACACTTGCTCAGGGATCGGGCAGCGTCGATTGCCTTGTCCTAGAGGGGTCAGCTGCTCCCTCACCAGCCGGCCCTCCCGGGCAGGCGCATTCCCCGTGGCCAATTCCTCACCGGCATCGTTGGATAGCCGCTCTGGTTCCATACCGCCATGTCTTCTGCCGCGCCTTTCGGCGCGGCGGGCGACGCGCGGCGTCGCCCCTACACGGCGGTGCAGCCTATCCCCGGTCGGGTACATAGGCACCACGGTCAGGTGTGACCCCCGTTCGGTAGGGGTCAGGTGCTGACTGACCCGCCGGCTCTGCTGGGCCGGCAGACGAGATCGTGGCCGATCGGCGGTGTGCTGCGTCGAACGGCCATGCGCGGGCGCGGGCCGCGGCCGGTTGCCGCGCCCCTGGCGCGAGCGGGCGACGCAGCGCGTCACCCCTACCGGGTTGGGGCGGTGCATCCTCGGTAGGACACCCTCACGCCGCGGTCGGCGCGACCGGCAGCGTGTCGTCGGCGTCAGCCTCGGCTGACCCGCCGGCCCGCCACGGCCGGCAACTCACACCGTCGCCGGTAGCCGCTGTGCCATGTCGATCTTCACCGGGGCGTCGACGACAGGGGTGTACCCGCGCCATCGGCGCGGCGGGCGACTCGTTACGTTGCCCTACAGAGTCGACGGTGCATCACCTATCGACGATGAAGACATTACCGGTCGGGCGACCGACCCCGTCCTGTAGGGGTCAGGCGCTGCCTGACCCGCCGACCCTGGGGGCCGGCAAACCGAGCGTGCCCAATGGGCCGCTGTGCCATGCAGAAACGTCCGCGGACATCATCGTCCATTCCCGGGCCTGCGGCCCGGCGGGCGACGCAACGCGTCGTCCCTGCCGTGTGAACCATCCAGCGGGAGAAGGCACCCTCATCCCCGCGGTTCCCTCACTCGATGGCGAGCGGCACGACGGCGCGCTCGAGCTCCTCGACCCGTCCGCGCTCGACCGCTCCCGGCTGCAACGTCTCCACGCTCGCGGAACCGGCAGCCACAGCCAGCCGCACAGCGCGCTCGATCGGCCAACCGCGCAGGAGCCCAGTCGCCAGTCCGGCCACGAACGCGTCGCCGGCTCCGATCGGGTTGCGGATGGTCACCGCACTCGGCGCGGGCACGAACCACGATCCTCCCCTCATGGCGACCGCCGCGCCGGCTGCCCCCGCTTTGACGATCGCCGCCAGCCGTACCGCCCGAGCCAGTTCCCTCGCGGCGGCAAGGGACCGTTCGCGCAGTTCTGCCGGATCATCGGTGACGAGTTCGGCGCTCGCTCGCCCGAGCGCGCCCTCGGCCTCGAACACGTTGGGAGCCAAGATGTCCGGCTCGGTCGCGAGTACCGCGACGAGTGCTTCCCGCGCGGCGTCCACGATGATCGGCAAGCCGCGCGAACGAGCGAGTCCGACGCAGTCGACGTACAGCGTCGACGGGAGGCCAGGCGGGAGCGAGCCGATCGCCACGACGAGCGCGCTCTCGGCGAGGTTCGATTCGAGTAAGTCGAGCAGCCCAGGCGCCAGACTCGCGTCGAGGCGCGGACCCTCTTCATTGAAGACGGTCACCCGACCGCTGTCCTCGACCACGATCGTGTTGACCCGGGTCTCCGCTTCGATCCAGAAGGGCTGCACCCTGAGCCGCTCTTGCCCGGCAAGTTCTGCCACGAGACGTCCGATCCAACCTCCGAGGAAGCCGACCACGCACGCGTCGGCCCCGAGCGCTCCCGCCGCGCGCACGAGATTGAGTCCCTTCCCGCCCGCCGAAACGAGGATCGAGCGGAAACGCATCACCGTGCCCGGTGCGAGCGACCCGAGCGACCCGATCCGATCCAAGCCGAGGTTCGGGCAAAGAACAGCGATCTTCCCCGCACTCATCGGGTTGCTCCACCCTTCCTGCAACGGCCGAGCGACCGCACCGAAGAGGACCGTGATACCTCGACGGGCCGGCGCGAACTTCATGCAGGAACATCCTATCGATCCGCTGGCGAGCTCGGTAGACCCCATGGACAGGGAGACGAGTCGGAGCACCAGAGAGTCTCCATCGCCGCAGCCGTCCCGCCGAGCCAGCTTCCCGGCGAGCGGAGAGCGTCGTACACTGGATCAGCTTGGCGAGCACGACAGGAAAGGGAGCTACAAGCGATGACGACCGTGCTGGGGAAACCGCTCAAGCGACGCGATGCCGAACCGAAGTTGCGCGGTGACGCGCGGTATACCGATGACGTGCATCTTCCTGGGCTCCTCCATGCCCGGCTCGTCACGAGTCCGTACGCCCACGCCCGCATCGTCCGCATCGAGTGCGACGCAGCACGCCGCACCCCGAGGGTCGTCGCGGTCTTCACTGGCCACGACCTCCTCCCCGAGGGCCCGGAACCGGCGGAGCGAGCCCGGCATCTGCTGGCACGAGACAAGGTCATCTATGCTGGTCAGCCGGTCGCGATCGTCGTCGCTGAATCAGCGTACGCTGCAGCGGACGCAGCCGCGCTCGTCGAGGTCGAGTACGAGGAGTTGCCGGCAGTCGTCGACCCGCTCGAGGCGATGACACCCGAGGCCCCGGTGATTCGTCCGAAGGAACTCGAAGGCGAGTGGGCAGAAGCTGGCATGCATGCCACGGTCGCTGGTGGCGAGGAACTCGATGTCCGGCGCCTACCAGCCAACGTCACGAATGCCGTGCGCTTCCAGCGGGGTGACGTGGAGCAGGGTTTCGCCAGCGCCGATGTCGTGATCGAGCGAACCTACCGGACACCGTTCGTCCACCAAGCCTATCTCGAGCCGCATGCCGCAGTAGCTGTGCCGCTCCCCGATGGCGGCGTCACCATCTACACGACCACACAGGGCCAGTTCTATTGCCGCAACGTGACCGCGACGACTCTCGGACTCCCGCATGAGCTCGTGACCATCGTGCCGATGGAAGTCGGAGGTGGTTTCGGCGGCAAGACCGTTCTCCTCGAACCTCTGGTCGCAGCAGTCGCGCTGCGGCTCGGCAGGCCGGTCAAGCTGGTCCTGACCCGGACCGAAGAATTTCTGCTCGCCACGCCGGCCCCTGCCGCGATCCTCGAGCTCCGGGCTGGCGCGCGGCGCGACGGCACGCTCACGGCGCTCCGCGCCCGGGTCATCTTCGACTCGGGTGCCTACCCCGGCGCGCCCGTCAATATCGCGCTCCTTCTCTTGGGTGGAACCTACCGCTGGGAACATCTCGATCTCCTCGGCTACGAGGTTCTCACCAATAAGCCTGGGACCGGGGCGTATCGCGCACCCGGCGCTCCCCAGGCCACCTTCGCGCTCGAGCAGCTGATCGACGAGCTCGCCCGGGCCATCGGGCAGGATCCCCTCGAGCTGCGTCTCCGCAACCCCGCGCGGACTGGTGATCTCCAGCCGAACGGTGTCCCCTGGCCACCGATCGGGCTGGTCGAAGTACTCGAGCGGGCCCGGCAACACCCTCTCTGGCGTTCACGTCAGCGCCGCCCCAACGAAGGCTGGGGCATCGCGGTCGGTGGATGGCCGGGTGGCATCGAACCTTGTGCAGCGAACATCCGGCTGAACCACGACGGCACCTTCACCGTCACGCTCGGTGCGGTCGACATCACCGGCACGCACACCGTTCTCGCCATGATCGCGGCAGAAGTGCTGGGACAGCCGCTCGAGCGGATCCGGGTCAAGCTCCTGCCGAGCGACAGTGCTCCCTACGCGGGGATGAGCGGAGGAAGCAAGATCACCTACACGGTCGGGCTCGCTGTGCAAGCAGCAGCGGAGGATGCCAAGCGGCAGCTCTTCGAGATCGCGGCCAACGAACTCGAAGCTGCGCCCGAGGACCTGGAACTCGCCGATGGCGCGATCCGCGTCCGCGGCATGCCCGATCGCCAGATCACGCTCCGCGAGATCGCCCAGATGAGCATGGTCTTCGGTGGCAAGTATGCACCCGTCTACGGCACAGGCCGGAGCGTCGTCCGCCAGCAGTCCCCTGGCTTCGACGCACAGATCGCACACGTCGCGGTCGACCCGGAAACCGGCGAGGTGCGGGTGCTCAATCTGGTCGCGATCCAGGACGTCGGGCGCGCACTCAACCCAGCACTCGTCGAGGAGCAGGTGCACGGTGGCGTCGGGCAAGGTATCGGGTGGGCACTCCACGAGGCGATGCGCTGGAGCGAGAACGGCCAACCGCTCAACCCCTCCTTCCTCGACTACGATCTGCCCAAAGCGAGCCAACTACCGCCGATCACAGTCGAACTCGTCGAGGTCCCCTCGCCGATCGGTCCGTTCGGGGCGAAGGGGGTCGGTGAGCCGCCCGTCGTTCCGACCGCTGCGGCCATCGCCAACGCGATCGCCGATGCGATCGGCGTGCACCTGAGCGAGCTTCCCATCACCCCCGAGCGCGTGCTCGCCGCACTGCGTAACAGCGCGGTGAGTTGAGCGCGGATGATATCCCACGGTCGCAGGGGGAGTCAGTCCGCTGCGGCGGGTCCGACTCCCCATCGATTCGCCGGACGTGTCTCGCGGTCTGCGCGGCAGGCGAGAGCATGTCGGGTAACCGACCCTGCGCCGAGCCAGCTGGCACGAACGCGGTTCGCCCCGCGAGGTGGAAGTCGCCGCAGCGCTGCGGACGTCACCGCCGGCACTCGGGCGACCGCAGCGTCCGAGGGTCGCGCCAGCCGGACGGCTCGGATCCCGAGCACCGGACCGGCCCCCGCGTTTCACCGTGCCTCCCCACGGCGCTCGCCCCGTCCCGTGCTGGCCAGGAGAACGAACGTACTCCCTCTTCACCCGAGCGCACGCACCGAGCGCCTCTCATCGCCATCTGCTCATCGGCAAGAGGGTATCGGAGCGGCGCGGCAGTACCTCATTGGCCGAAGCCTGCAGCCGCAGCATGCCTGAAGCGGGTTCCGAGCTGGTGACCGACCGACGCGCGACTCGACGAGGCGCTCAGTCGAAGAACGATTCGGGAACCGCTACGTACGTCACGTCGGCGAGCACCTCTTCCCCTTCCCGGGTGAGCCAGGTACCCAGCACCGCCGGGCGGACTGGCCGTCGGGCGACACGCTCCAGGAGTGCCGCCCGTTCGCGAGCGCGGAGGATGTCCGAGGTTCCCACTCCCCAGGATATTTCGCAAACGACGTAGATCGGCTCGTTTCCGTCGGTCGCGTCGCGTCCCTCCAGCACGAGATCGACCAGCAGCAGTTGCTCCGCCTCCCGTTCGTCCAGGAGGCCCGCGTCCGCGCCATCCTCGACCAAGCGTGTGAGTTCTTCGCTGGACAAGACACGCGGGCGCCGTAGGATTTTGCGGAAGAGGCCACCGAACCGACGCTCGACCACCAGTGGGAGGACGAGTCCCTTGCGGCGTCCGAGATCCCGCTCGACACGCTCCAGACGACGCTCGAAATCCTGCATCCGCTCGGTGAGCGCGGCGATCTGAGCCGCCATCTGCTGCATCTGCTCGGTCAAGGCTTCGATCTGCGCCTCGACCCGTTCCATCCGCGCAGTCAGCGCCTCGATCTGCGCCTCCACCCGTTCCATCCGCGCCGTCAAGGCCTCGATCTGGGCTTCCACCCGTTCCATCCGCGCGGTCAGGGCCTCGATCTGGGCTTCCACCCGCTCCATCCGCGCGGTCAGGGCTTCGATCTGCGCCTCGACCCGCTCCATGCGAGCCGTCAGCGCCTCGATCTGCGCTTCCACCCGCTCCATGCGGGTAGTCAAGGCCTCGATCTGCGCCTCCACCCGCTCCATACTGACGGTGAGTTGGCGGATCTGTTCGGTCGTGGCAGCCTGCTGCTGCTCCACCTGTGCCATCCGCTCGACCAGCGCCGCGATATGCGTCGCCGTCTCGGCTTGTTGCGCACTGACCGCTGCTAGCGCACGCTCCACCGCTTGTTGGAACGCTTCCAACTGCTGTGCCAAGCGCTCCTGCGTGGCCGCGAGTGACCGCACCAGATCCGGAAGCTGCAAGAGCTCCTCCGAGAGCAACAAGGAACGGACGAGTGCCCGGAACTCCGGCGAGGTCTCCAAAAGGTGTAAAAAATCCTGAATGTGCTTCGGATAGGCGCTCACGCTGGCGTCCCTCCTCGTCCGCAGCGAAATCATAGCAGGTTCACCGCATCACCGTCGGATGACCGCGTGCGATCAGGCGAGTGGTGCGGTCTCCCAACCTCGCTCGGTCAGGACGAGTGTTTCCCGGTACCCCACGGCACCGAGGAGCGCCCGCGCCTCGCTGAATCCAGCGCCTACATCCTCGGGCCGATGAGCATCAGCACCGATCGACACTGGGATCCCCAGTTCCCGGCACCGTCGCAGGATCCATTCTCCCGGATAGGGCGCAGCGATCGGGCGGCGGAGGCCCGACGTGTTCAACTCGATCGGTACCCCTGCTCGGCTGATCGCCAGCAGTGCTCGCTCCACGGCAGCTCGGTACCAGGCAGCCGACTCAGCGAAGTAGCGCTCGCCCACGTTCCACTGCTTGACCTTGTCCAAATGACCGATGACGACAGGCAGATCCAGTCTCGCTGCCCAGTCAGCCAGTCGGACGAGGAGGCCATAATAGTCTTCGATCAACTGGCGCACTTCACCGCGATAGACTTCCTCGAGTTGTCGGGCGAACGCTTCCGCCGACTCGTCGACCGCCCAGAGCTGACCCGCCGGGTCTCGTCCCATGAAGTGCAGGCTCACCACGGCATAATCGAGGCCACTGCTCAGCACGACCGCTCGTTGGAACGCCATCCCCTCGGGAACCAACGCTGGTTCCAAGTAATCGAGTTCGACCCCCAACCACACGGGAAATCGCCCCGACCAGCGCTCTTGAGCTGCCCGCACGTCAGTCAGGTACTGCTGGAAGCGTTCGACCGTCATCGTCCAGTCGCACGGGAACGGTACAGGTGCATGCGACGAAAACCCCACCGCCGCCAGTCCCGCCTCCCACGCCGTTGCGATGTATGCCTCGACCGTCCCCGAACCGTCGCAATACCCTGGATGGTTGTGGTAGCTTCCTACGAGCACGACTTCCCTCCTTGCAGGTGCAGAGCGCGCGACGAAACGACTGCCTCACCGACCCCGCGGAGTACCCTACCATCGCTCGTCGCGCGATGCAGCCTCCCGATCAGCCGACGATCGTCTCGGGAGAAGCGACTCACTGGTGCGAGCGGCGTGTCGCCAGGCACCGTCACCGAGACACTGCGGAGCATCGGACGCTTCTGGATCGCGCAACCCTGCCGAGCCTCTTTCAGCATGTTCCTTCGTGCGCATCGACACGGACGCGACATCGGCCGGCCGGACGACGCTTGGCAACCGGGCCAGTGCACGCGAAAATGCTCGTGATGAGCAGCCGAGCATCCTGAGGAGCCAACGTATGGATACGAGCGAGCAGCCGAGCACGTTGCGCCAGACCGAGGCGTACTATCACCTCGTGCTGGAGCGGATGGTCCCGAAAGCTGAGCCCGCTTTCGAAGCACTCGAGATGCAGGAACGAGTGTGGGGACGCCGCTGGGGAGTCGAGAACGACGTCGGACGTCTCCGGCTCTGTGTCATGCACCGTCCCGGGGACGAGATG
>NZ_JBRBZA010000017.1:0-70661 GCF_053493975.1 Thermomicrobium sp. | reverse complement strand
TATCTTTTTGCTTCTCGTGTTTTTGGTCGCACGCGCGCACGCCCGGCGTCCACAGACCGGAAAGGAAGCGTTGCTCGGCGCACGAGCGGTCGTCCGGCGTACCCTCGACCCGGAAGGCATGGTCTTCGTCGAGGGGGAACTCTGGCGCGCCCGCAGCCTCGCTGGCACCATGCCCGCCGGTAGGACGGTACAGGTGGTTGGACTGGAAGGACTGGTCTTGCTCGTCGAGCCAGCGACCGAAGAGGGACCGGCTGTCCGAGTACGACAGCTCGCGGGAGACGCTCGTCGCTGGCGGCCGCTCGGAGCCCTGTTCCGCCGTGGATGAGTATTGCAGACCAGAAAGGAGTAGCCGATGGGCTTGACATCGCTGATCACCGGTGCAGTCGTCGTCGTTTTGGTGCTCATGTTCCTGAGTTCCATGATCAAGGTCGTCCAGGAGTACGAGCGCGGCGTCATCTTTCGCCTGGGACGCTTGGTCGGTCCCCGCGGGCCTGGACTGATCTTGCTCATCCCGATCATCGAACGGATGGTCAAGGTCGATCTGCGCGTGATCACGATGGATATTCCGGTGCAGGAAGTGATCACGCGCGACAACGTGACGGTACGGGTGAACGCGGTCGCCTACTTCCGGGTCGTCGATCCGAACGCAGCAGTCGTCAACGTCGCCGACTACATTCGAGCGACCTCGCAAATCTCCCAAACGACGCTCCGGAGCGTCCTCGGTCAGGTCGAACTCGACGAACTCCTCGCCGAACGAGAGAAGATCAATCAGAAGCTGCAAGAAATCATCGACGAGCAGACCGAACCATGGGGCGTGAAGGTCAGCATCGTGGAAATCAAGGACGTCGAGCTCCCCGAATCGATGCAGCGAGCCATGGCGCGTCAGGCCGAGGCCGAGCGCGAGAAGCGCGCCAAGATCATCCACGCGGAGGGCGAACTCGCCGCTGCGAGCCAACTGGCCGAGGCTGCCCGCACGCTCATCAGTGTCCCTGGGGCGGTGCAGCTCCGTTTCTTGCAGACGCTGACCGAGATCGCTGCCGAGCGCAACAGCACCATCATCTTCCCGTTGCCGATCGACCTCCTCACGCCATTTCTCGAGAATCGGCTCGCCCCGGTGCGGTCGAGCATCCAGCCAGGTTCCGAGGACTGAGATCACCCGAGCGTCGCGAGCTCGTAGCGCAGCTCGATCGGGCCGGTCGGGAGAACTCCCACCGGCCTCGCATCGTCTCGTCCGAAGAAGAACCGCGCCATGGTCGTGCTCAACGATTCCCAAAAGCTCGGCTGCGGGCGATAGATGCGGACGGGCGGTTCCGCTCCCAGTCCAGCCAACTGGCCAGCCACTGCCAGGGCCTCACGATAGCCGCCGAGCTCATCGACCAGCCCGAGTTCTTTCGCTTGGCGCCCAGTGTAGATACGGCCGTCAGCCAACTCGCGCACGCGCTCGGGTGGCATCGCGCGGCCCTCCGCGACCACGCGCACGAACTCGTCGTAGGCCTCGCGGACCAGCTGCTCGAGCAGTGCGCGCTCTTCTGGAGTCATCGGACGATCGCTCGACCCCATGTCCTTGAATGCTCCACTCTTGATGACTTGCATGCGGACGCCTAGTTTCTCGTACAGGCCGGATAAGTCAGGAATGATCAGGATGACCCCGATGCTACCGGTGACACTGTCGGGCATAGCGACGATACGGTCGGCCGGCGCACTGATGTAATAACCGCCGGACGCTGCAGTGTCCTCGAAAAAGGCCACGACCGGCTTCCCGGACTCCTGCACCCGGCGCACTGCTGCCCAGATCTCGCGCGCCGCATTGACGCCACCCCCCGGGCTATCGACGCGTAAGAGGACGGCTTTGGCATTCGGGTTCTGACGCGCTCGCTCCAGTTGCTCGACGATCCGCTCGGCGCTCGCCGACTCGCCGGTCAAGAGACCAGCCCCACCGCGGAGCACCATGGGCCCACGGACGCGGATCTCGGCAACATGGGACTCCTCCAGCCAGCGGTCGAGACCGCCAGCTGCCAGCAAGCCGAACCCAGCCGTCAGCGCGAGGCAGCTCGCGACCAGCAAAAGGCCGAGCCCGACGACCCACCAGGTGCGTCGTGTTCTACTCGGTACAGCCATCCCACCATTTCCTTCCGACACCCCGACCACGCCAGGTCAATGGTCATCAGTCTGGCCAGCGAGTCCGCGCAGGCGTTGCCGCTGGATGATCGAGACCACTTCCTTCGCGATCTCCTCGATCGACTTCCCCGTGATGTTGACGAGCGGCCAAGGATAACCGCTCCGTGCGATGCGGCGGAAATAAATGAGTTCCTCCGCCACCTTCTCGGGATCGGCATACTCGCCCGGCAGCGCGCCACCGAGCGCCTGTAGGCGATGTTGCCGGATCCGGACGAGCTCGTCCTTGTCGATCGTCAATCCGACGATCTTGCGTTGATCGATCTGCCGCAGCTGCGGGGGCGGCGGCACGTTCAGGATGATCGGCACATTGGCCACCTTCCAGCCGGACATGGAGAGATAGACCGAGAGCGGCGTCTTGGACGTGCGCGAGACGCCGACCAGCACGATGTCTGCTTCTCCGAGCGTCTCCAGGCCCTGGCCGTCATCGTGCCGAACCGTGTACTGAATCGCTTCGATCCGCTGGAAGTATTCGGGGCCGACACCGCGTGCCGCACCTGGTCGCAGGAGCGGCTCGACTCCGACCTTCTGCGAGATTTGGCCGAGAAGCGGGCCGAGGAGATCGACGTGATCGATCAGACGGGCATTGCACTCGCGGACGAGCAGCCGGCGAATCTCCACGATCACCACCGTGTGCACGATGATCCCGTTCGCCTGCTCGGCCGCTTCGACGACCTCCCGCACCTGATCCAGCGTCCGCACGCCTGGATAGCGCCGAACATCGAACTCGACGTGCGGGAACTGCGCCATCGCCGCATCCAGCACGGCCTGTGCGGTCGTCCCCACCCCGTCGGAGACGAGGAGAACTGTACACCGTGGCCGCGTCGCTCCTGTCATCGTTCAGCTCCTGTCGGCACTTTCCCGACCCGAGCATACTCGACTGGTAGAATCCCGGAGGCACGGTCGTGACGGGGTTCAAACGGAGAGCGGTGAGACCGTGAACGGTTCGATCACACCGCCGAGCGTCGAGCGAGCGCGACGGTCGCTGCCGCACCGAGCAGCGCGAGTCACATCGTGGCGGCCGACCGTCGAACAGCTGGCGTATACCGGGCTCGCTCTTTTCGCGCTCTGCACACGCTTGTGGGATCTCGGCTCACGGGCGCTCCATCATGACGAGTCGCTCCACACCTATTTCTCCTGGGTCTACGAACAGGGGAACGGCTACATCCATCATCCGATGATGCATGGTCCATCGCTGTTTCACCTCGAGGCGTTAGCTTATCTTTTGTTCGGCAGCAGTGACTGGGCATCGCGCCTACCTGCTGCCCTTTTCGGGGTCGTGCTCGTCCTCTCGCCAGCACTGCTCCGGGACCGCGAGTTGCTCGGACGCTGGGGAGCACTCGCTGCGAGCACCTTTCTGCTGATTTCTCCTTCTGTGCTCTACTTCAGCCGCTTCATCCGGCACGATATCTTCGCCGTAACCGCGACGGTGCTTCTTTTCATTTGCTTTTTGCGCTATGTGCACCAGCCCGCGCGGCGTTGGCTGGTCGGTGCGCTGGTGACCGGTGCGTTCATGCTGACGACCCACGAAGTGACCTTCGTTTCTGCCTTTATCCTCGTCACATTCATCGCGGTCGCCGTTGCTGCCCGCGCAGCACCGATCCTTTTGGCGACGAGCGGCGTTGCCCTGGCAGCGTTCGGTGGCTCGGTGCTCCTCTTCGAGGCGCTGGGCGTTCCAGGTTTACCGACGATACCGTGGGAAAATCCGACCGGGCAGGCGATCCAGACCTTCACGATCCGACTCCTCACGCATCCGATCACGCTCGCTGCCCTCGGTCTCTTCTGCTTATGGGCCTTCTGGAGTTGGCGCTTGCTGGCCCGCGAAAAAGATCCGGACGAACCATGGAGCGCCTGGCTGCAACGCGTCTCGCCGCCTGGCTCGGTAGCCTCGGCCATCGCCGCGGCCCTCAGTGATCGGGTCGGGCTCGCCTGGGGCGCGAGTCTCGGCGCGGGGATCTTCATTGCACTCTACACCAGCCTCTTCACCAACCTCGGCGGTCTCGCCAGCGGAACCGTCGGCGCGATCGGGTACTGGCTCGGACAACACGGTGTCCAGCGCGGGGAACAGCCGTGGTTTTACTATCTCGTGATGCTTCCTCAGTACGAAGTCATCGCTGTCGCCGCATTTCCCATCGGGCTTGCCCTCGCGCTGCGCGGAGGATTGGCTACGCTCCGGCACAGCACCCCACCAACTTCCTGGCTGACGCTCACCTTTCTCGTCTATTGGACAGCCGTCATGCTCGCCGTCCTTTCCTGGGCTGGCGAGAAGATGCCTTGGTTGGTGATCCACATCACGGTTCCCTTGTGCCTGCTCGCTGGCCTCGTCGTTGGCAGGCTCCTCGAGCAGTTCGAGCGCGCCTGGACATGCTGGAACCGCGATCGACGCCGCCTCGCGGTCGGCTTGGCCACGCTCGTCGTCGCACTCCTCGCGCAGTGGTTCCTCGCGATGGCTTGGGTCACAGCTGGTCCCCTCGACGCGACGAAGGGCTTCCCACTGCGAACCATCCGTCTCGGGGAAGAGACGACACTCCGCCTGGCCTGGGTGCCCGTGCTGGTGGCTGCTTTCGCGGTCATCGTGCCAGCTGTCGATCGACGATGGCGCCGGTTCGCGCTTCCAGCAGTCTCCGGCTGGCTGGTCGCAGCGACACTCTTTCAAGTCCATGCCGGATGGCGGGTGACCTTTCGCGAGGGAGACGTGCCGCGCGACATGCTGATCTATGTCCAGACAGCACCGCACGTCGTCCAGCTCACCCGCGACCTCGAGCGCTTTTCGCACGAGTTGACTGGCGGGATGGATCTGGAACTCTGGTACGACTCGGGAACGCAGTGGCCGATGAACTGGTATCTTCGCGAGTTTCCACGTCGCCGCTATTTCGGCACGACCCTCAACACTCTTCCCGAGCATCCGCCGCCGATCATCCTCTACTCGCTCGAATACCTGCGTCCGGAAACCGATGCCCTATTGCGGAGCCAGTACACGAGTTTCGACTACCCGATGCGCTGGTGGTATCCAGAAGAGACGACGTACCGCGCATTCGCGATCGCGCCCGAACTGAAGAATCCAGCACGCCAGAACCTGCAAACGAGTGATCTGCCGCCGTTCACGCTCGGCGATGTGCTCCGGAGCATCTGGCGCAGCCTGTCGAGTGCTCGGGAACCAGCGCAACAGGCCAAGCTGTTCCGTTTGGTCGCCCTGCGTGAACTGCCGTCGCCGATCGGCTCCTACCGCTTCCGCCTGTACGTCCGCAACGACCTGCTTCCGGCTTTCCAGGAGATCCGGCTGCGGCAACCGCGGTTGGATCCGGTCCTGGCAGCACCACCGGTCCCGACCGAGACGGAGGCATCCTCATGAGCGGACCAGCATCGTCGGCACCTGAGCGATCGCTCCTCGATCGGGAAGTCCCGCTCGGACCGATCATGCTGCGCCTCGCACCGTGGATTGCGCTGCTCGCTCTGGCAGCGCTACCACGGCTCTACGGCTTACGCTCCTACCCGCTCGCTCCGCAGGAAGCACGGTTGGCTTGGGATGCCAGTCACCTCGTCACCGGCGGCGACCTCTCGGCTGCTGGATGGACACAGCCGCTTCCCACCGCCTCAGCTGCGCTCGCGTTCTTTCTCTTCGGTCCAGGGGATGGGGCAGCGCGACTCACTAGCCTGCTCGCCGGATTGGCCGGCGTGGTACTGGCTGTCCGGCTCGGACAGCGCAGCGACCCGCTGTTCGGCTGGGCCAGCGGCATCCTGCTCGCCCTCTCGCCGACGCTCGTCGTCGCCAGTACGCGACTCGACGGAACGATGCTGCTCGTCAGTCTCGCGCTGGCGGCTGCCTCTCTTCTGCTCCGTCCTCCACCCGCCCGGTCCTCGCCAGTCGCGGTAGGCCTCGTGCTCGGCGCTGCTCCGCTCGCCCATCCGCTCGGTTGGATCCTCACGCTCGGTGGGACTGCCTTCCTGCTCGCACGCTGGCCGCATCGTGGCCGGAACCTGGCTTCTCTGACCGTAGGAGCCCTCCTCATCATTGCCCTGACCAGCACGTACCTCCTCACGCGCCCGGACGGCCTCGCCCGATTCCTCGTCGCCAGCTGGCAGGAGCTCGTCACGGAGTTTCTCGGCCAGCCGTTCGCCGCCTGGTCCCGCCCGCTCGTCCTTCTGGCGACCGAGGAATTCCCGATACTCACCCTCGCCCTCGGCGGAGCGATCCTGTGCATCCGACGGCGGACAGCGCAGTGGCTCCTCGTCGTCGCTGCCCTCGGAGTCGGCAGCGCGATCCTCCTCGGGAACGGCCGGGCGAGCGCCCTCGCACTCGCGCTCTCGAGCACGATCTTTCTCGCTGGCTACGGTCTCTGTCAGCTTCTCCGAGCGGTCCCGTGGTCGATGCTTCGGCGCAGCTGGGATGCCGCAGCTCTCGGCACGAGCGCTCTCGCGGTGCTTCTCGGCCTCAGCCTGATCGGCCGGCTACTGTCTGGCCCGCAAGGAGACGCTTTCGCGTGGTCGGCTGGCGTCGTCAGTCTCCTGCTGTTGCTCTCAGTCACGCTCTGGGCCGTCCAGCAGCTCTGGCAACGAGCCGTCGCGCCACGCCGTCTGCTCCTCGTCCTGCCGCTGCTCGCCCTGAGCATTCTCGCCTCCCGCGATGCGATGCTCGCCAATGCGACCACGACTTACCGGCCCGGTACTCTCTTGCACGGTGAGGACAGTGCACCAGGATTGCGCACGACCATAGACCGCCTCCGGCGGGCCAGCATGGATCTTACCATGTTCCAGTTCGATCCACGCGATCCGACTGGTGGACACGGACTCTTCATCGTGCTGCACGACTCGGTCGCCCAGCCCTTTGCCTGGTACCTGCGTGACTTCCCGTCCTTGCGCATCGTCTCGACGAGCGACCTTCCGCGTGTTCTCGCGGATGCCCAGGTCATCGTCATCCCTCCGGAACTACACGCGGGGATCGCCGCAACGCGGCCCGAGTTGGTCTGGCAACCGGTTCCCGCGCAACTCGCTGTCCCAGCGGTGCTGCGCTCACCACCCTGGGGGCGTCTCGTGACCGGCATCGTCGATCCCCGCGATTGGCGGGAATTCGTCTCGTTTCTCCTCTACCGTCGAATAGCGGTGCCGAATCCGCCGCAGACGGTTCTGGTAGGATCGATACCGGAGGTGGCAACGCGGGCCGGTTACCCGGCGGTCCCTTGAGCGATCGATGGCGCACATACTCGTCGTCGAGGACGATGCACGTATCGCCAAGATTCTGGAACTTTTCCTGCGCCGCGACGGCCACACGGTCGTGACCGTTGCCGATGGAACGGCTGCGCTGGCGCGCTTCGAGCAGGAACACCCCGATCTGGTCATCCTCGACCTCATGTTGCCTGGCACACACGGTCGCGACGTCTGCCGGGCTCTCCGTCTCCTCCACGCCACACCGATTCTCATGCTCACTGCGCTCGATGACGAGCGCGACATCGTGGAGGGACTCGATCTGGGAGCTGACGACTACGTCACTAAACCGTTCAAGCCGAACGAGCTGCTCGCCCGCGTGCGAGCACTCCTGCGGCGCGCGAGTGGACCACCGGTGAAAGAACTCGTCTATGGGGACATCCGCATCGACCGGGAGGCACGATCGGTCTTCGTCGATGATGAACCGGTCACTTTGCGCCCACGCGAGTTCAACCTGTTGCTCGCACTGGTGAGTCAAGCAGGAAGAGTCATCTCGCGTCAGCGTCTTTTGGCGCAAGTCTGGCGCGACCACGAAATCGACGAGGGTTCGCGCACCCTCGACGTCCACGTCAATCGGCTTCGGCAGAAATTTCGGAACAGTCGCGTCCGGATCGAGAGCATCCGAGGCATCGGCTACCGACTCGCTCTCGATGAATCTTGAGCGTCCGGTTACGTTCCGTTTACAGCGCACGGTCAGACTCAAGAGTGGCAGGCGGAGTGGAGACCCGCTCCGGTTGCCGGATAGGGTGAGCAGTGATCAGGAGTTTACGAGGCCGCTTGTTCGCGAGCTTCGTCGCGGTGGTGCTGGTCATGGTGACCACGACTGCTTTGGCTGCCATTTGGCCCCTCGTCCGCGCCCAACGCGAGGTCGACCAGCGCGAGCTGGAGCAGCTGGCAGCCCAACTGGCAGTCGGCATCGATGCCGTTTACCGTCGCCCCGGACTGCGGCTGCTCCTGGGCGGCGAGTTCCTGCACGAACTCGGCGAACGGAGCGGCGTGCGGCTCCTGATCATCGACCCGCAGGGGAGGATCGTAGCGGACTCGGCCGAGGAGCCACTTCCTCCGGCCGTACGAGCAGCGGTCACCCAGGGGTTAGCGGAGCGCTTCCAGGAGCAACGATTCACTCCTGGAAACCGCCACCGAGCGGTCCTACTTGCTGGTTCAGTGGACGGCTACTCGTTGGCGGTAGCCCCGCTGGCTAGCCTACCGGGGGCGACCCTCGTCGTCCTGGCGCCGGCGCCGACGAGGGTCCTCCTGCGCACGCTGATCCCAGGGTTGGGGCTCGCACTCGCTGCTAGGCTCGTCGCCTCGCTCGTTGTGACCTGGTTCCTTTCGCGATCGATCGCTGGGCCGATCGCGCGCCTGGCTGCAGTCGCCGACGCCATCGCCGCCGGTGACCTCTCGCGCCAGGCGAGTGGCGCTGGATCCGACGAGGTCGGGCGGCTGGTGCGCAGCTTCAACACGATGGTGACGAATCTGCGGCGCCTCGTGGAGGGGCAGCGCAACCTCCTGGCCAACGTCGCCCACGAACTCCGCACGCCACTCACGGTGATCCAGGGGTACGCCCACGCGCTCCGGGAGGGACTACTCACCGAGGCGCCGGAGCGCGAGGAGGCGTTGCAGATCATCACGAGCGAGAGCGAACGGGCAGCGCGCCTCCTCACGCAACTCTTGCACTTGACGCGCCTGGAAACAGGCCAGATCGAACTCGCGCGCCAGCCTGTCGAACTGGCAGCACTGGTTGAACGAGTCGCGGCTCGTCACCGACTCGAGGCTCAGCAGCACCGCATCACGCTGACGACGACGATACCAGACGCATTGCTGGTTTCGGGAGATCCGGATCTGCTCGAGCAAGCGATCGAGAACCTGCTGCGGAATGCGCTCGTCCACGGTCGTGACGGAATGGAGATCGTGATCGAGGCGCGGTCGATCCCCGCGACACCCCCGCGGGTGGCGCTCACCGTCCGCGACACCGGTCCTGGTATCCCGCCCGATGCCCTGCCACACCTGTTCGATCGGTTCTACCGGGGAACGCCAGCACAGAACGACCGGAACGGTTTCGGGCTCGGTTTAGCCATCGTCCGCGAGATCGTGACCCTTCACGGCGGGTCAGTCTCCGTGGCCTCAGCACTCGGGGTCGGGACGACGTTCACGCTGGAACTCCCAGAAGCGACCAAAGTCGACTGAGAGGAGGTCAGCCATGTTGTGGCATCAGCTGCGTAGTCGACGGTTCTGGATCGTGATGCTCCTGCTCGGAGCCCTCGCCTCACTCGTGGTCAGTTCAGGGTTGGTTGCTGCCCAGACGACCACTCCAACCCCATCCACGAAGGGCGGCATCTGCTCGTCGCTCGGAGAGACCAAAGTTGGGCCGCTCAGTGACCTCTTGAGCGCGTTGGTCAACGAGGGCATCATCACCCAGGATCAGGCAAACCGCATTCAGCAATATCTCACCGACCAGGCTCGCGCGCGCTGTTACCAGGCTCGCGTTCTGCCACCCACCGATATCCTGAGCACTACCGCGACCAAGCTCGGCATGACCCTGAGCCAGCTCGTCGCGGAACTGCGGCAGGGCAAGACACTCGCTCAGATCGCCGGTGAACATAGCGTCACCCGCGATGACTTGAAGGCGGCACTGCTCGAAGCAGCTCGGGCGAACGCAAAGACACTGGTCCAGGAGGGAACCCTCACGCAGGACGAAGCAGACCAGGCCTTGCGAGCGGTCGAGAGCAACCTCGACGCGCTGATCGACGCGACTGGACCCTGGGTCTTTGAGCACGGCGCTGGATGGGGACGTGGCCGGCATCACGGCTGGGGTTGGCAGCACGCACCGAGCGCACCAGAGCAACCGGGACAGAGCGGAGCCCGCTTCGCTCCGTGGATGCCGGTTTACAGCCAGTGAATCAGTCTTGTCCTCCTCACTCTCCTCGGGGAGGAGAGTTGCCTCCTCCCCGTTTCGTTTGCCGGATCGGCGCAGATATTTTGACGTCGATCAGCTTCCCTGCTACGATCAACATGTCCCGTACCGCTGCCCGTGTACCAGTGACGCACGGGGCGGTTCCGATGAGGGGGAATCCGATGTATTTGGAACGGATCGACGGCCCACAGGACCTCAAGCGATTGAGCGTACCCGAACTCGAAAAGCTTGCCGAGGAGATCAGGGAAGCCATCATCGAAGTCGTACTGGGCAAAACCGGCGGGCACTTCGCTCCGAATCTCGGGACAGTCGAACTCACGTTGGCCTTGCATTACGTCTTCGATTCGCCGCGGGACAAGATCGTTTGGGACGTCGGTCACCAGGCCTACCCGCACAAGCTGGTGACCGGTCGACGCGACCGATTCCACACGATCCGGCAAGAAGGTGGCCTGAGTGGTTTCCTCCAGCGCGAAGAAAGCCCACACGACCACTTCGGCGCTGGCCACGCGTCGACATCGATTTCGGCAGCCTTGGGCATGGCGGTGGCAGCCAAACTACGAGGCGAGTCCTACCACACGATCGCTGTCATCGGTGACGGTGCGCTGACCGGTGGCATGGCCTATGAAGCGCTGAATCATGCTGGTGCCCTTCAGGTACCCCTGATCGTGGTCCTCAACGACAACGAGATGTCGATCGCACCCAATGTGGGTGCGCTCGCACGCTATCTGACCCGCGTCCGGACCGACACGCGATACCGGCAAGCCAAGGGCGAAATCGAGCGACTTCTCCGCCGGCTTCCGCAAGGTGAAAGGTTGGTCGAACTCTCTCACCGCTTCTTGGACGGCCTCAAGGAAGTCGTCTACCGGACGATGATCTGGGAAGAACTCGGCTTCACCTATATCGGCCCGATCGATGGGCACAACCTGCGCGAGCTGATCGAGACCTTCCAGTTGGTCAAGTCATTCGACAGCCCGGTTTTCGTCCATGTCTTGACCGTCAAGGGCAAGGGATACCAACCAGCGGAAGACGATCCGTTCAAGCACCACAGTGCGGCGGTCAAGGTTCCGGGGGCACCACCCACCCCACCACGGTACCAGGATGTCTTCGGCCAGACGTTGGTCGAGCTGGCCGCCAAAGACGATCGAATCGTCGCGATCACTGCGGCGATGCCGGACGGAACTGGTCTTCTCCCCTTCGCCGCCGCGTACCCGAACCGGTTCTTCGACGTGGGGATCGCTGAACAGCATGCCGTGACTTTCGCGGCTGGCTTGGCGACCCAGGGGCTTCGTCCGGTCTGCGCGATCTATTCCACTTTCCTGCAGCGTGCCTACGACCAAGTCATTCACGACGTCTGCATCCAGAAACTCCCGGTCGTCTTCGCAATGGACCGTGCCGGCCTCGTAGGGGAAGATGGGCGAACCCATCACGGCGTGTTCGACGTCGCGTATCTCCGCTGTCTTCCCAATATGGTTCTCATGGCTCCGAAGGACGAGGACGAGCTGCGTCACATGTTGGCGACTGCGCTCGCCTACGAGGAAGGGCCGATCGCGCTCCGTTATCCGCGCGGGAGTGGTGTCGGCGTCCCGCTGCTCGGAGAGCCACGTGTCTTGCCCATCGGTCGCGCTGAGTTGCTGCGCGAGGGATCCGACGTCGCGATCGTGGCACTCGGTGCGACCGTGCTCCCAGCCGAGCGTGCTGCGGACATCCTCGCGGAGCAGGGAATCCGCACGACCGTCATCAACGCTCGTTTCGTAAAACCGCTCGACCGGTCGCTCATCCTCGATGCTGCGCGCGAATGCGGTTGCCTGGTGACGGTCGAAGAAGCCCAGCTGGCCGGAGGTTTCGGCAGCGCAGTCTTGGAGGCACTCGCCGATGCCGGACTGCACGTTCCGGTGCTGCGCCTGGGCTTGGCCGATCGCTTTTTCGACCACGCATCCCAGGCATCGCTCCGACGGCAAGCGGGAATCGATGCCGAATCGATCGCCAGCCGGACGCTCGCCTTCCTCGTGTCCCGTGGTCGTGTCGACACAGGAGCGATCAGCGACCGGTGAGCGACGAACCGCTCGATCTCGACCTCGTCCAGCAGGCCCTCGCACGCTGGGGAGAACCCTTCACGCCGGAGCGCGAGCACGCCTTCCGGCAGTACGGGCAACTGCTCTTGCAGTGGAACGAGCGAATCAACTTGACCGGCCTCGCCGAGTGGTCAGCCATCCAGCGCCGACTGCTCGTCGAGTCGCTGGCTCTGCTTCCGTGGGTCGACCGCGCCTGCGAGCGAAAGACTCCTTGTCGGATGATCGACGTGGGTACCGGAGCAGGCATACCGGGAATCCCGATTGCGGTCGTGCGGCCTTCGCTCGCGATCACTCTCCTCGACGCGACTGCAAAGAAGATCCGCTTTCTCGAGACGGTGGTGCGAGAGTTGCGACTGTCCAATGTGGTCGCGATACACGAGCGGGCCGAAGTGCTCGCTCATCAGCCAGCTCACCGCGGCCGCTACCATCTCGCGACGGCCCGAGCACTGGCGCATCTGGCGACCGCAGTCGAACTCACGTTGCCTTTCCTCGCCCGAGGGGGACTCGCACTCTTCCCGAAAGGGAGCGGTATCGAGCAGGAACTCGCCGAGAGCCAGCCAGCGCTCGCTCTCCTCGGCGGTGAACTCCTCGCTGTCGAGCCTCTCCCGCTGGCTGATCTCGTCGGCACCACCAGTACACTCGTCGTCGTCCGCGCTGCACGTCCTTGCCCGGCTCCGTACCCGCGGCGACCCGGTATCCCAGCGAAGCGACCGCTCGGTGAGGTCAGTCGGAAGGAGTGACCGCATGGTGACCCGGAAAGAGCGTTTGGTCATCGTCGGCGGGGATGCAGCTGGCATGAGCGCGGCATCACAGGTACGACGGATGCGCAGCGACATCGAGATCATCGCGTTCGAGCGCGGTGCGTTCACCTCGTACGCGCTCTGTGGATTGCCGTATTACGTCGCAGGGTACGTCGCGGGGTGGAATCAGCTCATCGCTCGAACACCGGAAGCACATCGGCGCAACGGCATCGATGTGCGGCTCCGCACCGAGGTCATCGGGCTCGATCTCGCTCGCCGCGAGGTGATCGCGCTGGACCACGAGCAGCGGCGCGAGTACCGCGAGCCGTTCGACCAGCTCGTGCTGGCCACTGGTGCGCGACCGCGTGAACTCGCTGTCCCTGGTCGAGACGCCGCCGGTATTTTCACGCTGCACGGTATCGAGGAGGCGCAAGCGCTCGTGGACTGGCTCGCTCGCGAGCGACCGCAGCGAGCAGCCGTGGTCGGAGGTGGCTACATCGGCATCGAGATCGCCGAAGCATTTCGTGCCCGCGGCCTGGCGACCACGCTCATCGAGGCTGCCGAACAAGTCATGCCGATGTTGGATCCGGACATGGCCGATTTGGTGGAGAAAGCGCTGCGCGACGAACAGGTGACCGTGTTGACGAAGGCACCAGTCGAAGCCTTCGTCACGCGCGGCGGACGGGTCCGGGCGGTCATCACTCCAGCTGGCGAAATCGCCGCGGATGTCGTCGTGATCGGCATCGGGGTGGAACCGAACAGCGAAGTGGCTCGAGCCGCGGGCCTCGTGGTCGGGGATCGCAACGCCGTGCACGTCGACGACCACTGCCGCACCTCGGTGCCAGGCATCTGGGCGGCCGGCGATTGCGCGGACGTGTATCACCGCCTGCTCGGTCGGTCCGTGTACTTCCCGCTCGGTACCACGGCCAATAAACAAGGTCGTATCTGCGGACTCAACTTGGGAGGCCGCGAATCCCGGTTCCCGGGTATCGTCGGTACCGCCATCACGCGCTTCGGCGAAACCGAGATCGCCCGGACCGGGCTCAATGAGCGCGAGGCACGATCAGCTGGGTTGTCGGTGGTCATCGGTCACGTCCGGTCGACGACCCGCTCCGGTTATTTCCCCGGTGCGAGCTGGATGACGGTCAAAATGCTGGCCGAAGAAGGCACCGGGCGCCTGCTCGGGGCCCAAATCGTCGGTGGACCAGGAGCTGGCAAGCGGATCGACACCGTTGCGACTGCGTTGAGTGCCGGCCTGACTCTCGAGGAGTTCATCTATCTCGATCTCGCCTACGCACCGCCGTTTTCACCCGTTTGGGACCCGGTCGTGGTGGCAGCGCGGAAACTCGCTCGCGAGGCATGAAAAGAACGCGGGCCGACTCGGTCGAGTCATCGCGCGCTCGGCAAGGCACCGCTCGAACCAGGCAACGGTGCGCTGGCACGCGGCGCAGCAGTCCTGACTTCGTTCGCTGGCTTGCGCGACCGTCCGGGTCGACTACCCACAGCAGCCGGGTCCCGGTGTGCGACGAAGACTGGTCGTGCCTTGACAGCGCTCTTCCTTTCCCGGTAGAGTGAAGATGCTCGGTTGCCCTGCATCCTACACTGAGGAACGGACTCGAGGATGAGATCGGCAGGCAGGGGAGAATCGCGAGGCTGATTTTCATGCTCACAGTCGCCCTGAGTGATTGCCCCGGCAAGGAAACGAAGGCCATCGTCCGATGATCGTTCGGCTCATCATCCGAAGGCTTTTCTTCCTCATCTTCGTGCTGCTCGGCCTCTCGCTCATCACCTTCACCTTGTCTCACGTTGTGCCGAGCGATCCCGCGCGGATGATCGCTGGGCCACGGGCGAGCCCGGAGGCGGTCGAGAAGATCCGCAAGGAGTACGGGCTCGACCAGCCGCTTTGGCGCCAGTACGTGCGCTACGTGAGTGGTTTGGTTCGCTTCGACTTCGGCAAGTCGTTGACCTCCCGCCGTCCCGTCGCCGAGGATCTCAAGCGGTATCTGCCAGCCACGATCGAACTCGCGTTCTCCTCGATGCTGTTCGCGGTGATCCTCGGCATCCCTCTCGGTATTCTCTCAGCGGTCAAGCGCAACTCCCTGCTCGATCTCGTCGGCCGGACCATCTCGATTCTCGGCCTGTCGATTCCATCCTTTTGGCTGGCGCTCGTCCTGCAGTTCGTCCTGTTTGCCCAACTGGGGCTGCTCCCCGATGGGCAGCGACTCCCGATCGGAGTCAAGGAGCCGCCAACAGTCACGGGCTTGTTCACGGTCGATGCGCTCTTGGCTGGAAACCTTCCGCTCTTCTTCCTGGCCCTCAAGCACTTGCTCATGCCGTCATTGGTGCTCGGGCTCGCGGCGCTCGCGATCGTCACACGAATGGTCCGCTCGGGAATGTTGGAGGTTCTGGGACAGGATTACATCCGAACCGCGCGGGCCAAGGGACTGCGCCCGAGTACGGTCATCCTCCGCCACGCGCTCAAGAATGCTCTGCTCCCTGCTGTCACGGTGATCGGCCTGCAGTTCGGGTTGCTGATGGGCGGAGCCGTTCTCGTCGAAATCATCTTCTCCTGGCCAGGCATCGGTCGCTACGCCTTTCAAGCCATCCAGAACTTCGATTACAACGCCGTCATTTCGGTGACTCTAGTCATCGGTGCCGCCTACGTTCTCGTCAATCTCTTGGTCGACATCGCGTACGTGCTGCTCGATCCACGCATCCGGGTGACGTGACATGGAGCGAACCACGACTGCGACGACCAGGCCAGTGACCGTTCTGCTCGAACGACCACCGCGCCCGCGCACCCTCTCGAGCACGTTCATCGACTTCCTTCGTCACAGTCCGCTCAACCTGCTGGGCGTCGTCCTGATCGCTCTGTTTCTCTTCCTCGTGGTCTTCGGCAGCGCCCTCGCACCGCACGACCCGATCCAGCCGAACGTCGCCTTCAAGCTGCAACCACCCTCGTCCACGTACTGGTTCGGTACCGACGAGCTCGGACGCGACGTGTTCAGTCGGGTGCTGAGCGGCGCGAAATATTCCTTGGGTATCGCGTTCATCATTCTGTCGATCGCCGTCGTTGTCGGAACGCTGGTCGGTCTGATCGCTGGCTACGTGGGTGGGCTGGTCGACGAATTGCTCATGCGCCTGACCGATCTTTTCCTCGCCTTTCCGGCTCTCGTTCTCGCCATGGCGATCGCTGCGACACTCGGTCGCAACCTTCAGAACACGGTGATCGCGCTCGCCGTCGTGTACTGGCCATGGTACGCACGCCTCGTGCGCGGTCAGGTGCTGTGGCTCAAGGAGCGCGAGTTCATCGAGGCAGCGCGCGCGATCGGTGCCTCGCCCTGGCGTATCCTCAGCCGGCATATTCTGCCGAACACGCTTGCGGTGATCATCGTCCAACTGACGCTCGATGTGGGTTATGCAGTGTTAGCGACGTCCGGTCTGTCGTTTCTCGGACTCGGTGCCCAGCCTCCCACGCCCGAATGGGGTACGATGATCGCTGGTGCCCGAACCTTCTTCCGCGATGCCTGGTGGTACATCACGTTCCCAGGTCTGGCGCTCACCCTCACCGTTTTGGGTTTCAATCTCGTCGGTGACGGATTACGCGACTTTCTCGACCCGCGGACTCGGCGACGGTAACGATCGAGAGGAGGAGCACGATGGATCCCCGACGTCCCGAAGAATCGCTCGCCCTTCTGCTGGCAGCACGCAGTGGCCGGCTCACGCGACGGCAGATCTTGAGCCGCGGCCTGGCACTCGGTCTGTCCACCCCGACGATTCTCGCCTTGTTGTCTGCGTGTGCCCGAGGCGGTGAAACGCCGACCGCCCCTGCTCCAGTCGCGACCCCACAGCCCGGCCAAACCCCCACCGGCCGACGCGAATCGACGAATCGCGAGTTCGTCGTCCTCTTCTCCGGTGGCGTACCGGACCTCGATCCGCAATCAGCGTACGATAACCAGGCTTCGGCACTCTTTCTCGCTTGTTACGAGATGCTGATCAAGCTGAAGGGGGAGTCGACCTTCGACTACGAGCCGATGCTGGCTCGTGAGTGGTCGCACAACGACAACTTCACCGAGTTCACCTTCAAGCTGCCGCCGAACGCTGTCTTCCACGATGGCTCTCCGTGCGACGCCGACGCGGTCAAGCGCTCGTTCACGCGTTTCCTCGAGATGGGTCGAGGGCCCGTCAATGTGATCTCGCGCTTCGTCGAGGATCCCGACCAACAGATTCAGGTCGTCGACCCCACGACGATCAAGTTCGTCATGACCAAACCACAACCCCTCTTCCTGGCTGCGATGGCCTCCGAGTACGGGCCGCTGGTCGTCTCGCCGAAAGCGTGGGACGAGCACAAGACTGCCGACGATGAATTCGCGCACGACTGGTTCAGCCAGAACATCGTCGGTACCGGCCCGTACAAGGCGGTCGAACTCCTGCAGCTAGAACGGTTCGTCTTCGAGCGGTTCGAGCAGTATCACGGCGAGCGGCCCTTCTTCGACCGGATCATCGCTCGGGTCGTCCCCGAGGACGCCACCCGACGCCAACTCATGGAGACGGGCGAGGCTCACGCCTGTGCCTACATCAATCCGGAAGACCTTCTGGCCATGAAGCAGAATCCGAATCTCCAGATCGTCGAGTACGACACGACCGAGGTCGATTGGGTCCGGATGAACTACGCCTTGTTGTCCGCGAAAGCGCGTCAGGGATTCTGTTACGCGTGGCCATATCGAGAAGTAATCGAAAAGGTGTTGCGCGGCTATGCCAAGCCGATCAACGGGCCGATCGCTGATACCGTCATCGGTTACGACCCCTCCATACCGACCTACACGACCGACTTGCAGAAGGCCAAGCAGCTGCTCAGCGAGGCAGGGATCAAGGAAGGCGACACCTTCACGTACATGTACTCGAGCGGCGATCAGACGGACGCCGCGATGGCTCAGCTCTTCCAGGCCAATCTCGCCCAGATCGGTATCCGGCTCGAGCTCCAGCAGGTCGAGCGGGCAGCGCTCCTAGAACTCGCCTACGGTGATACACCGCCGGAACAGCGCCCGCACTTCATGTCCGGTGCATGGTGGCCGGACTACAACGATTCCTGGAACCAGATCTACCCAAATTATCACTCCGACTCGGTGGGTTCCAAGGGTTCGAACGCGATGTTCTACCAAAATCCCGAGGTCGATCGACTCATGAATCAGCTAAAGGATGCAGCGACGGAGGACGAGATCCGGCGCCTCACCGGGCAAATCGTCCGCATTCTCACCTGGGACGACCCAGCCGCTATCTTCTATGCCCAGATCAAGAAGGCCACTGTGCTGCAGAAGGATATTCGCGGTTACGTCCCCAACCCGATCTACATCAACAGCTACAACTTCTGGGCCATGTGGCGAGAAGCGCTCTGAACCGAGCGATCGGAGTGAGCCTCGTGAGCGCCAGCCGTGGCGCTCACGAGGCATTTTGCTGAAGGGAGTTTTTCGGATGACGACCGGATGGGGTGCACAGTCGATGGTCGCGCCGCTCCGGCGCGTCTTGCTCGTTCGACCTGTTCCACCCCCGAATCCAGACTGTTGGCGGGACTTCGGGTACCTCCACCCGATCGACCACGAGCGTGCGGCTGCCGAGCACACCGCACTCGTCACCCTGCTCGAGCGGGAGGGAATCGAGACCATCGTCGTCGAACCGGAGGACCCAGCTCTCCAAGATGCCATCTTCCCGTTCGACCCCGTCCTGGTCACATCGGCAGGAGCGATCCTCCTGCGTATGGGCGAGGAACTCCGTCAACCGGAGGTCGCTGCCCTCGAGCGGGTGCTGCGAGATCTCGGGATCCCGATCGTTGGCCGAATCCAGTCACCAGGCACCGTGGAGGGAGGCGATTGCCTCTGGCTCGACGAGCAGACCCTGATCGTCGGCCGCAGCTACCGGACGAACGATACGGGCATCGCCCAGCTCGCCGATCTGCTCCGCCCTCAGGCTGTCCAGGTCATCGCGGTAGATCTGCCGCACTGGCATGGCCCCGGCGAATGCCTGCACCTGCTCTCGCTCCTCAGCCCGGTCGATACCGATCTCGTCGTGGCGTATTTGCCGCTTCTCCCCGTGCGGCTGGCAGAAATGCTCGTCGACCGCAGAATCGAGATCATCCCTGTTCCAGAGGACGAGTTCGCGACCCAGGCACCGAATATCCTGGCACTCGCTCCCCGGCGTTGCGTCATCTTGAAGGAAAACCAGCGAACGATCGCTGCCCTCGAGGGAGCAGGCTGTACAGTCTTCGTCTACGACGGTCGAGAGATCTCGCATAATCGATCCGGCGGTCCAACTTGTCTGACTCGCCCTGTGCTCCGCGCGTGGTAGCTATGTGAACGAGGAATCGACGATGCCTCCCACACCATCCCAGCAACGCATCCTCGAATTCGCGCACAGTTTCCGCATCGCTGCACTCGCCATCACCTTCGCCGAACTCGGGATCGCCGAACAGCTCGGCGACGGACCGAAGTCCACCAGCGAGCTGGCGCTCGCCCTCGGAGCTGACCCCTCAGCGCTGGCCCGCTTCCTCCGCGCCGCTGCTGCTCTCGAACTCGTTACCGAAACACCAGTAGGATGGCAGCTCACTACTCTGAGCAGAGAAACGCTCGTCCCCAGTTCGCCGTCTTCGTTGGCCCATTTCCTCGCTGCCCAAGCAGCCTTTTATCGTCGCTGGAGCCTGCTCGCGGAAGCGGTGCGCACTGGTCGCGCACCGGAGGCCAGTCGCCGCGAAGAAGATGCCGGCGACTGGGTACGCCGCTTCACCCTCATGCTGTACGAAGTCGCTCGGATGACGAGCGAGGACGTGGCAAAAGCCTTGTTGCCGCTCCTGACCGATCGTCCGCGTCCGCGCGTTCTCGATCTCGGTGGTGGCCATGGGGAATACGCGATGGCGCTCGCGCGGCTCCATGCGGGGCTCGAGGCGACCGTCTTCGATCGTCCACCGGTCATCGCGGTGACGCGCGAACTGGTGGATCGGCAAGGATTGGGGAACCGGATCCAGCTCCAGGGTGGTGATTTCTTCGAGGACCCGCTCGGGGAAGCCTACGACCTCGTCCTTCTCTTCGGTGTTCTGAACGGGATGGGCGAGCAGGAGGCCGAGCGACTGCTGCGACGCGTTCGGCAGGTCCTGCTGCCGACCGGCTGGTTAGCGATCCGCGCAACGCCGCCCACAGCACCCCCCAGCGCCATCCTTCAGCATGCCCTTCACGATCTCCAAATGCTCTTAGCCACCGAGCGCGGACGCAATCCAACGGCGCAGGACTTGGAGTCATGGCTGGGAAGGGCTGGCTTCCACGAGTGGCGATGGATCGCCACCACCGATCCGGGCACTGCGCTGCTCGTCGCCCGCGCTCAACCGAGCGCACCCAGCGCGAGTTCCAGCACCCGGGCCTGATCTGCGGGGAGCACCTGGCGGGCGCATGCGACCTCGCGCCACTCCGCGCCACCGGCGAGCATGCTCCCCGCGCTGCGCCCGACGGCCACTGGTCCAGCCAACTGGACGAGCGCCCCGTCGCCATTCCGGACGAGCAGCGTTCCGTCGACCAGCTCTGGCAGGAAGGTCAGTGAGACCGGCTGCGACGGGAGCATCCGGGCGAGCAGTCGTTGGGCAGCCTCGGCAAACGACTCGAGCGGCTCCAGCGCGACCCAGGGCAGCATCCAGCTACCGGCTACCGGCACCAGCGCGACCGTTTCGAGCGTCTCGTCGAGGACGACCAGGATGACACCGGCCACGACACGTTCAGGCCACCTCACGTCCTCGAACGGTCGAAGCGGTATTTCTGGGGAAGCCGTCACGAGTTCGGCGAGCGAGGCCACGACTCGCTCCGGACGACGCAAGTCGCGCGCGGGGAAATCCGGCTCCTCTCTTGCTAAGAGAACCGCGGGAAGTCCCGCGCGATGCGCGCCGAGGACATCGCTGTCCACCCGGTCGCCGACGACCAGCACTGTCGCGCTCGCGGGCAGTGTCTCGAGCGCGAGCTGGAACATGAGCGGCTCCGGTTTGCCGACGACGAGCGGGCGCTGTCCGGTCGCGAGACGGATCGCACACACGACTGCCCCGGTGGCCGGCACCGTTCCGAGGGGCATCGGGTAAGATGCATCGGCATTGGTCGCGATGAAGCGAGCACCGCGTTGGACCAAAAGACTTCCTTTGACGACAGTCCGGAAATCCAGCCGCTCGTCCGCTCCCACGACGACGGCGTCAGGTACTCCCTCATCCACCACGGTGAGACCCACACGGGCCAGTTCCTCGGCGAGTCCCGCGCTCCCGACCACGTACGCCGTGCCGATACCGAGTTGAGGCAGCAGGCGGGCAGTCGCCCAGCCGCACGTCACGAGTTCCTCGACCGCCACGTCGATGCCGAGACGACGCAAGCGCTCAGCGAGTTGCTCGCGCGTCGGTCGTGGATCGTTGGTCAGGAACCGGAGATGCTTGCCCGTGGCTCGCAGCGTCGCGAGCGCCTCGGCGACGCCCGGAAGGAGCTGATCGCCCACGTAGACGACGCCGTCCAAGTCGAGCAACCAGGCATCGAAATCCAGCGCACGCATCCTTCCCCCTTTCCGCACCGAGTATGCCGACCGCCCGAGCATCCCGGTTGACGCCGGTGTGTCCGTCACCCGAACGGAGGCGACCTGTCCTCGCCCATTAGCGAGAAGCAGGATCGGATGACCGATTCATCGCGGCGCTGCTCCCATGAGACGCGTCGAGCCGAGCTCGCTCGAACCGAGCGAGTCGCGGGGCCCTTGCCAGCGTGCTGGCAGTTGCTGCTCTGCTCCGCTACCATGAGAGAAGAGGGGAAGGGTAGGGTGCATGACGGTTCCGGCCGCGACACGGCTATCCGCCCAACCGGACCGGCACTGGCAACCAAAACCATCCGAGCCGGTCGATCTCTCGATCGTGATTCCAGTCTACAACGAAGCTGAAAGCCTGCCGGAACTCTACCGTGCACTCTGCGAAACCCTGGCCACCCTCCCCGTGCGAGCCGAACTCGTCTTCGTCGACGACGGAAGTTCGGACGGATCGTCCCGTGTACTCCGCGAACTCTTCGTGAGCGATCCCCGCGTCCAGGTCATCGAGTTTCGTCGGAACTTCGGCAAATCCGCCGCACTCGCAGCCGGGTTCCGCGCCGCGCAGGGGCGCATCATCGTCACGCTGGACGCGGACCTCCAAGACGATCCGCGCGAGATTCCGCGCTTGCTCGACGCGCTCGAGCGAGCCGACCTCGTGACCGGTTGGAAAGCACCGCGTCGCGATCCCTGGACGAAGCGCTTGCCATCGTGGGTCTTCAACGCGCTCGTGCGGCTCCTCACTGGTATCCGGCTGCACGATGTCAACTGTGGACTCAAGGCCTATCGTGCCGAAGTTGTACGGGAAATTCCACTCTACGGAGAGCTTCACCGGTTCATCCCGGTCCTCGCTCACGCGCGGGGCTTTCGTGTCGTCGAACTTCCCGTGACGCACCACCCGCGCCGCTACGGACGCTCCAAATTCGGGCCAGCACGCTTCTTTCGCGGACTCTTCGACTTACTGACCGTGCTGTTCCTCACCCAGTACAGCCCTCGTCCTCTCCATTTGTTCGGTTGGTTCGGGCTCGCAGCGCTCGGTCTCGGGACTATCATCAATGGCTATCTGGCTCTCCAGTGGTTCCTCGGGCATCCGATCGGGCATCGACCGCTGCTCACGCTCGGCGTTCTCTTGATGACGCTCGGCGCGCAGTTCTTCTTGACCGGTCTCCTGGCCGAGCTCATCGCGCATTCCTCCCCGCGTCAGGACTACAGCATCCGTCAGCATTACCGGCACGACCATGAGTGACCGTTCGCATCACTTGGTCGGCGTGTCCTGTGGCCTCTGCGGCGCTGATGACCCCGAGCCACTGGGCTGGCTCGACGACATCCGCTACGGCACGCTGCCCCACCCTGTCCAGCTAGTTGCCTGCCGCGTCTGCGGTTTTCGCTACTTGACCCCTCAACCGCAACCCGGCAGCGAAGCGCTGTTCTATCCTGCTGGCTACGATCCCTACCGTCGAACCGGCTGGACCGCGGCGGCCCGACGGCTCCTCCTGCGGCGCGAAGTCCGCAAGCTGTGGCCCTGCCTGGCTCCGCCGCGCCATGTGTTGGAAATCGGCTGCGCGACCGGCGAACTCCTTCTCATCATCCGGGCCGCTGGTAACCCATTCGTGAGCGGGATCGAACCGGATCCCGCTGCAGCGCAGATCGCTCTCCGGCATGGTCTGGACGTACGGGTGGGCACCCTCGAGACGCTTCCTCTCCCCCGGGCCGCCTACGATACCGTCTTACTGCAGCACGTCCTGGAACACCTCCCCGAACCCGGTCGAGCTCTCTCCCGACTGGCTGCACTCCTCCGCCCAGGAGGTACCCTCGTGCTCTGGTTACCCAACGGCGACTCCTGGGCAGCGCGATGCTTCGGCTCCGCGTGGATGGGATACGACCCGCCACGCCACCGGAGCGTCTTCACGCCAGCGACGCTGCGTCGCGCGTGTGCCCAGGTCGGACTCGAGATCGTCGCTGAGCACCACGAATGGCACGGTCTGGAGTGGGCGTGGGGACTCCGGTTGGCCGCCCGCACGAGGGGATGGCGACGAATCGAGCATGTCCTCGCCCGGCTGCATTTCGCAGCGATCCTGGCGACTACACCGATCGCGATTGCGGCAGCACTCGCACGACGATCCGGGCGTATTCGGGTCCTGGCGCGCAAACGCATACCAGGACCGTGACGATGTCGTCCGAACGACTATTCCCTGGTGCTCGGGGCGATCGCGGGACAGTACGAGGCTCAGCCAGGTCTCTCCTGTCGCGAGAGGACTAGTCGAGTGAGTTACCGATCTGCTACACTTCTCGCAGGGCATGGGCCCTCGTAGCTCAAGGGATAGAGCGCTTGGCTTCGAACCAAGAGGTTGGGGGTTCGAATCCCTCCGAGGGTACTGGGGCAGCGAGCAGGGATTACCCTGCTCGCTCGTCGTTCCTGTGGTACGCGACCAGGGGGCGCGCGATGGATGCGGTCGTTCTCTCCATCGGTACCGAGCTGATCAACGGGCATCTCACCGACACCAACGCCACCTTCCTCGCCCGCGAACTCGCTGCCCTCGGTATCTCGCTCCGCTGGGTCGCGCAGGTCGGTGATGACCTCGACTGGATCGTGCGGATGCTCCGCCGTGCCTGGGAGGATGCCTCGCTCATCGTCACGACTGGAGGGATCGGGCCCACGGAGGACGATCTGACGCGCGAAGCGATCGCGCATCTCCTGGCTGAGCCACTCACGATCGATCCCGCATTGCTCGAAGATATCCGCGCCTTTTTCGCTGCCCGTGGCCTCACCATGCCGGAACGGAACGCCAAGCAAGCCTCGCGTATTCCCTCGTGCGAGCCGCTCCCGAATCCGATCGGCACCGCTCCAGGGTGGTTCGTCCACCGCGATGGGCACATCATCGTGACCATGCCGGGAGTCCCCCGCGAAATGATGCGCATGTGGCGTGAGCAAGCTGTTCCACGCGTACTCCCCCACATCGGCGGTGGTGCGATTCGCTTCCGCACGCTCAAGACGATCGGTCTGGGGGAATCGCTGGTCGAAGAGCGAATCCGCGATCTTCTCACGAACAGTCGCGCGCGCATCGCAACCTACGCCAAGGACGACGGCGTCCATGTCCGGATCACTGCGCACGCACCCGACGCCGGTGCAGCTGAGCGCCTTCTCGACGAGGTCGAGCGCGCACTCCGTGCTCGGCTCGGTCCGGCAGTGTACGGAACCGATGACACGACGCTCGGTGGGGCGATCCGCGAGCTGCTCGCACGCGCTGGCTGGACGCTCGCCATCACCGAATGGGGGAGTGGTGGTCGCTTGACGAGTCTCCTCGCCGAGGAACCAGCTGCCGGGCAGTTCCTGCGCACCGCAACGATCCTCACCGCCCAGCCGCCCGTCGCCTCCTCCCTCGAGGAGGTCGCCCGCGATCTCGCTCGGCGTACCGCGGTCACTGCGGGAAGCGACTGTGGCCTGGCGATCGTCGCGCGCATCGATCCAGGACCGACCGTCGATCGCAGCGTGGGGCAGGCAGCGCTAGCAGCGAGCACACCGACAACCGTCGTGACACGCTCGCACGAGATCATGTCGCATCCGCAAGAGATTCGCCGGCGGGTCGGGTTATGGGCAGCGGAGTTCCTGCGACTGGCATTGCTGGAGGCAGCGACTCGGGAATCGACCGCCACGTCTGCCTGATCCCATACCGTCGCCAGCGCCAGGCGAGCCCGAACGGATACCCTGCTTGCTTGGCCAGATCGCCGATGAGCCGCACCAGTGGTATCAGCAGGGCAGCTCGCACGAGCCAGTGCCGCGGATACTGCTGCCGCCGTCGCCAGAGTCGCCGGTACGGGCGCCGCAGATACGACGCAGCTCCAGCGAAAGCGAGCGCGAAGAGCCACCAGCGTCGCTGCCAGGCGACGAGCGGCAGGAAACCGAGATAGGTCGCATAGCGGATCAGGTGCCGAGCTGCAAAGAGACCAGCTTTCCCATCGCCACGGGCATAGCGGAAATACTGCAGGGCGAACGCTGCCAACGAGGAGCGCGGACGATAGCGGACGAGCGCCCGCGGCTCGAAACGGAAACGAGCTCCCGCTCGGTGCAGGCGCAAGTCGAAGATCACGTCCTCGCAATAGTCGAGCCATATCGGATAGCGGATTCCTGCGACGAACAGGCTACGCCGGAAGGCGACCGACCGGCTGGAGGGGAGAAAGCGTCGCGGATCGATTTCATCAGCATCGGGTAGCGTCGTGACACCGATCGCCAGCTCGACTGGCGTGCGCGGGTCAGCGACGAAAAAACCAGCGACCACATCGGGCGAGTCAGGTTCCTCGAACGGTGCGACCAGCCGCTCCAGCCAGTCGGGTGGGAGGACGACACCTCCATCGGTGACAGCGACGATATCGCCAGTTGCGACCGCGAGCCCGGCATTCCGCCCCTCGGCGATGTTCGCCCTCGGAAGGCTGATGACACGAAGCGGCAGCTGATCGAGCCACCGGTCCAGCACCTCCATCGTCCCGTCGTCTGACCCGCCATCGACGACGATCACTTCGTCCGGCCGACGGGTCTGAGCGACGAGCGAGGCGAGAAGCTCAGGCAGTGTTGTCGCCTCGTTTTTGACCGTCATGACGACGCTGACGCGCAACGGGTTCCCACTGTCCTGGCTCGACGCGCTCGAAGGCATGGAGCAGTTCCTCCTGACGCTCCAACATACGCGTTCTTTCCGGCTGCGACAGATCGTCGTAACCGATCAAGTGCAAGAAGCCATGAACGGTCAGGAAGGCGATCTCGCGTCCCACGCTGTGGCCAACCTCGGCTGCCTGCATGGCTGCTGTTTCCGCTGAGACAGCGATGTCCCCGAGGTACGGCGGCTCTCCTGGGAAACTCATGACATCGGTCGGCCCCGGAATTCCCTGGAACCGCTCGTGAAGTTCGGCGATCTCGTCATCGCGGCAAATCCAGACGCCAACTTCTCCCGTGACCCCCTCGCGTTCGGCGACGAAGCGGAGGAAGCGGGCCAGCCGTCGTACCGAGACCGGCCGGTCGAGTCCCTCGCTCAGGCGAATTCCGACACGGAGTGGCCAGCTCATGCCTCGGCCGCCGCCCGCTCGTCCACGCCGGTCACGACCGGTTCGCGGCGAACTTCCGGATATTCCACACGTGGGTGATAGACCCCCTCCAGCATAGTGAGGAAGACGCGCCGGATCTCCGTGATCTGGCGGAAGGTGAGATCGGCATCATCCAGCTGGCCGTCCTCCAAGCGCTCGCGAATCACGCGGTCGACGATCTCCGCGAGACGCTTCGAGACCGAGTGTGGATCACCCGGCTCGTACAACTTCCCGGACTGAGCGGCTGCACGCACTGCTGCCTCGACGCTGTCTGCCAACATGACGACTGCAGCTTCCTTGGACTGCGGTCGCGGCCCAGGATAGCGGAACGCTTGCTCGTCGACGGCCAGGCCAGATTCCTTGGCCTTGGCGTAGAAGTACTTGATCAGGGTCGTCCCATGATGCTGCTGGATGATATCGACGATCGGCTTGGGCAAGCGTGCCCGTTTGGCCAGCTTGACCCCCTCTGTCACGTGTTCCTCGATCAAGCGAGCACTCGTGAGCGGATCGAGTGAATCGTGAATGTTGAGGCGATTGGCTTGATTTTCCACGTACAACTCCGGGTGCAGCAGCTTGCCGATATCGTGGTAGAGCACACCCACGCGAGTCAAGAGAGGGTCGGCACCGACGACCTCGGCTGCTGCTTCTGCCAAATTGCTCACGACGAGACTATGGTGGTACGTACCCGGAGCCTCCCTCGCCAACCGGGACAGAAGCGGTTGCGTCGGATGCGCCAGTTCCAAGAGTTGGAGATGCGTCGTGATGCCGAGTAGCCGACCGAGCAAGCTGAAGGACAAAAAGCAGAGACTCGCCGAGAGTACCCCATTGATCCCGCTCTGCAAGAGAACGTTTGCCGCGAGGTTCCAGTCGACCACTTGCCGTCCGAGCGCGAGGAGCGCCGCCAGCGCAGTCGCACTGGTCGCTGCTGCCACGGCGATTCCCGCCCAGAGGAAGGTCACCGTCCGCTCGGCTCGCCAGACGACGACCGCCCCGGCCAGACTCCCGAAGCCGGCGACTAGAGTGGTGAGCAAGGAGAACCCATCGAGAATCCCCAGCGCCAAGGCCAGAAACCAGCTCGCCAAGAGCGCCGTGCGCAAGTCGAGGAGAACCGCAAAGAGCATCACCGTCCCAGCGACCGGGAACGAATAACGAAAATCGGGGATGGTGACCAGCAGACGTCCAGCCGCGAGCGTCAGCAGGACGAGACCGACGATCAACAGAAGCTGGCGCGGCTGTCTGGTATGCTGGACCGAGCGATAGAGCGCGAGGGCAAAGCCTCCCGCCCACAGCGCCAGAACACCCAGCAATCCCAAGAATTCCGGCCAGGACTGGCGCGGCGAAAGCAGCCCGAAGTACTCCAACTTCTCCAACGCCTCCGGTGTCACCGGATCGCCATCGCGGACGATCACCTGTCCGGCTTGCACCGTGACCATGACCGGAGACACCGCGGCAGCAGCCGCCTCGCGGGCCGCGCGCGTCGCTTGCTCATCCACGCGGACATTCGGACGAATGAACGGTCGGACGAGCACGACGACGAGCCGCCGTTCGACCGGATTCAACTCGATCGACACCCGTTCCGGAAGCTGTTCCTTGATCTGCGCCACGTTGTCCGAGCGAACCTCACCGGAGAGCACGCTGGCCAGAAGCCGCCGGGCTTCTCCCTCGATCCGACTCCAGCTCGCATCCGAGAGGCTCACCAGCAGTTGAGCATCTTCCGCACCCAATCCTTCGAGAGCGGACTGGGCTTGCTGGGTAGCCGCAGCCAGATCGGTACCCCGTTGGGCCCGAATCGCATCCAGCTGTGTGAGCAGCCGGTTGAGCGCTTCGAGTTGGGCTGCCTCCACTGCCGGATCGCGGACGAGAACGATGTTCCGGGCATCGTCATAGGCTTCTTGTCGCGCTTGCTGGGTCAGCAAGCGCGACTCGAACGTCGCCGTGTACGGTGCTTTGATCGTCCGGTCGGCGATCTGCCCCGGTTGGAGCGCGATCCCGCTCGCTTCCCAGGCGCCATAGACCAGCGCAGCGAGGGGTGCCCACAGGACGAGAAAGACGCCGAGCCAGACGAGAATTCGACGCGCTCGATGACGCAGCGCGATGAACGACAGGAGACAGTCGGACCAGAAGCGATCGAAACGAGACAGCACCGGCGCTCGTCACCTCGATTCGCTGCGTCGCCTCTCGAGGTCAACTCCCCGCAACCTCAGCGAGCGCCTTCTGCGCTGCTTCGGCGATGGCACGTCCCTCAGCTCGCGGCCCCACGCGTTCGCGCAGAACGGGCATCACGCGGCCCATATCTCGTGGACCGGTTGCGCCGACTTCCCGGACGACAGCTCGTGCCAGCTCCATGAGTTCGTCTGGTGACAGCTGCTGAGGCAGGTACGACTCCAGGACGCGAATCTGCGCTTCCTCGCGCTCGACCAGATCCTGACGCCCGCCCTGCGCGAACTGCTCGATCGCCTCGCGTCGCATCTTGATCTGACGACGGATGACCTCGATGATCTCTTCGTCCGTCAGCGGTCGCCCCTTGTCGATCTCCCGGTTCTTGATCTCCGCTCGCAGGAAACGGATCACTTCACGACGCGTCACATCGCCCGTTTTGACCGCCTCTTGAAGATCAGCGAGCAGACGCTCCGCTAAGGTGCTCACTCGTTCGTTTCCTCTCGTCATCGGATTCTGCGCTCGCGCCGATCAGCGACGACTGCGCGGCAGCATGGCGAAGGTTTCCGGGGCAGTATAGTCGAGCTGGATACGCTGCGTCAAATTCACCGGATCGGCACGACCCGAGCGAATGCCGCTATCCGACTCGGCACACTGGTCGAGAACCGCGTGGCGAGACAACTGGACAAGGGATCAGCGGAGCTGGTATACTCTGCCCAGTGCCGCGGCGCATTCGTCTAGCGGCCAAGGACACCGCCCTCTCAAGGCGGAGATCACGGGTTCGAATCCCGTATGCGCCACGGATCAGTGCCCCGTTCGAACGGACGGGGCACTGTTCATTCGAGGATCGTCATGCCGTCACCGAGCAGCAAAGGTTGCGCGACCCGATTCCCGGCATCGTCGGTGAACTCCAACATCGTCCGGGGTCGCCCCCACACGACGACGCTCGCTCCTTCGCTCAGCCGCGCTCGCTCGATCGTGAACCGGTACAGCGGGAACATGACGACGATCGCGCGCCAGTCGTCCGGCCCGTCCCCAAAGGAGACGCGCACCTGCACGAACAACAGGTCTCCCTGCTCGACGACTGTCCAAACGGTGCCGTGATAACGGAGCGGCATGTCCGCGTACGCGAAAAGATCACGATAGAGCTCGCGAACATCGACGTCGTTTCGGTAAGCCGAGTCTGGTGAGACAGTCATCAGCCGATCGCGTTCTTCGCCTTCCAGCGCGCTCGGCTGCTCTTCCGCTCGTTGCCATCTGGGCTGGTCCGGTGTCGCCGTGGGTGCGGGACGCGGTGCCGGCAGCGATGGCCCGAGTGGACTCGTTGCCAAACAGGAGGCACCGACGAGCATGACGAGGAGCAAAAGAAGCGAGCCACCACGCACCAGCACCATTGCCTGCGCTCCCCGGCTTCGTTCCTCCAGTGTACGTCAACCATCTCCACTGCCGCTGCTGTCCGGCTCCGCTCGCAGCTCGGCGAGCGCTTCCAGATGGGGCCGAAGCCACACCGGCAAGAGCGCGATCGGCAGCCGGGCGGCGATGCTCCGCAAGAGCGGTGTGGGCACCTTGCGCAGCTGCGCTGGTGTCAAAGCCGGCTGTGCCAAAATCCGTACCGTAAAACCGTGTCGGGCGAAGCATGCCCGTAGCTCACCAGGCGACAGCATCGAAGGATGCCAGAACGGATAATCGTCCAACCCAGCGACTCGGTAGTACAACTCGGCGAGGAGGCGGTTCGGAGTCTTCACCAAGTACCAGCCCCCGCGACGAAGAACACGCGCCACTTCCGCCAGATGCGCATCCAGATCATCGACATGCTCGATCAGGTCGGTCGCGATCACGACGTCGAAACTCCCTGAGCGGAAGGGTAAGCGCTCGGCATCCGCCAAAACGAGTGCGGCCGGTGTTGCTCGCCGGCTCGCTTCCCCCAGCGCCGTCCGGGCCAAATCGAGCCCGACGAGCCGCTCGAAGCCGCGCTCAGCCAGTGTCCGCAAGAGTGCACCGCCACCGCACCCCAGTTCCAGGATACGCACGGAGCGAGGCATGGCATCGAGTGCAGCCAAGAGCGCGTGCGGCACGTTGTACGCGCCGAAGGTGTTCGCCCAACTCGGGTAGAGGAGGTCGACCGCCTCGTAAAATCGGCGCCGGAGTTCGCGACTCGGTCGTTCCCGCCGAAAACGCTCGCTACACTGGCGGCAGAGGAACCGCCGTCCCGTGAAACGCGTGCCGCACAAGACACAATTACGAGACGACCGCTCGACGACCACGCTTCCTCCAGCTCCAAGCCAGGAGACCGAGCGCACCGATCGTCACGAGCATGTACCCGATGCCGAGTACAGGATCGCTGACGATCGCGCGAATCGCCCGGACGAGGATTGTCCGGACGAGCCAGCCGATCGGAACCGTTTCGCTGTAACGAGCATTGAAGACCAGCCCGCCCCAAATGCCCGGATCGTCGCGACTCGCCAGCGGCAAATTACCCGGCGGGCGCACCATCGACCAGTGCACGATGAGCGGTCGCTCTTTCGCTTCGACGATGAGCCGCAGATAGACGTCGCGAGTGGGCTGGATCGGGGAGAACCGCACCTCGAGTGTCCCCTCCACCCCCGACCAGCGACCCGCATCGAGCGAGGCTTCGGCCAACACCTGCGTCGCATACGTCGGACGAAACACGAGCGTCTCCGCCTGTGGATCACTCCACACTGTCACCGCGTGACCCGGCGCCGATCCGACTGCCTCGATCGTGAATCGAAACACTGCTCGATACGATTCAGGAATGGGCGCAAAGCGGAAGGTCACGTGGCTCTCGTCGGCGAGGTCCTGTACCGAGAGCCGCGCTTCGCGGAGTGGAACGTCCTCTCCCTCGCGATAGAGTCGCAAGAGCAACTCACCCCAGTTTTCGCGCCTGGGAGCGGGAAGGTCGGCGAACGACGCACGATCGATGTAACCGACACGCCCATCCGTGAGCCGCACGCGCACCCAACCCTCACGACTGCCGATCACCTCGACGGCCCCACCTCCCGGGAGCGCCGTGATTTCCCGACCAGCGATCGGCGCTTCTCGCACGATCGCCGAAACATCCTCGCGCAACCGCCCTATTCCAGTTCCGACATCGGCACCGTATGTGCCGACTCGAACGGTGATCCCGTCCAGATTGGGGTAGCGTGAGAGGAACCTCTGGGAAATCACGCGCCCCGGTAGGAGCTCCCCGATCCACCCTTGCGATGCCGGCCAAGCATAGAAATCGCTGTCTGGATAACGTGGATCGACCTCCGGTGCATAGACGATGCGGATCGTTCCACCCCCACCGAGCGAGGGACGCTCTCCAGGCGCGAAGTTGTCCGGCAAATTGAGGCGAAGACGGACAGCAGTGAGACCGTCGCGCGCGGAATAGAATGGCTGCTCGACTCGGGTGCGTACCGTGAGTGTGCTCGTACTCTCTGGTAACGTCGCGACCAGCGTCTGGGGAGCTCGGCAACCGAGGGACCACAGAACGATCCAGCCCAGCACGCACAGTCCGCGCAGGTTTCGCGGTCTCATGCCTCCATCCTCACCAACTCGCGGTCATCCTCGGGCGTCCCCTGCAAGCTCCAGCGCGCATCGACGAGCGCACGCCAGCCGATCCAAAGTGTCACCCCGGCAAAAGCGCCCCGGACGAAGGGCTGCCAGACCGATGCCGGTAGGAGCGCAGCCAGCAACAGTTGCGGGTCGGGTAACGTCTCGATCACGTCGCGTCCGAGCGGTAGCAAGAGCCCAGTCGTCGCTGCAGCGCCCCACCGCGGGAGCCAGGCCAAAAACAGCGCAGCCTGCGCCGCCGCGAGCACTGGCCCGGTGCGGTCACGGACCAAGGATGGTACGGCCAAGGGGAGGGACCAAATGACGTATTGCGGATGAAACGGGGTCAAGGCGACGATAGCACAGAGCACCGCGGCTGCCCCCGCGCAGTAGGCATCGACTCCGCGTGGCCCACGACTCCCCCACCAGCAGACGAATACGGTATAGGCCAGGGGCAGGATCGGCACCGCGACGTCGTCGCCAGCGGGTAGAGCGAGGGCGATCAGATAGCGGACATGCGGGTACTCGCCCAGCAAGGTCAGCGTGGGGCTCTGCCCCGTGCGCTGCAGGAGAACGAGATCGATCACCATCCAGAGCCCGCCGATACCTGCTGCCCCCAAAAGGACAGTCCGCCAGGAACGCCGGAAGGCTACGAGATAGAGCGGCACCACGAATACTGGGAAAAAGCGGGCAGCTGCGGCGAGGCTCGTGACCCCCAGCCCTGTCCAGCGCGCTCCTCGCCGGGCGAACTCGATCCCGATCAGCACGCCGACGACCCAGATACTGTCGTGTCGCCCGAACACGGCACTCGTGTAGACGACGATCGGGTTGAGCCACCAGAGCGCCACTGCCCAGCGCCGCTGCGCCGGCACGACTTGTCGTCCGATCAGCCAGCCCGCGATCGCATCGGCGATCAGGTACGGAAGCTTCATCAGGACCAGAGCTCGCCCGAGCAGCGGGTAGGCGAGGAAGCGAGCGATATCCTCCGGTTGTGCTCCGATACCGGCGACCGCCGCCGTCGGCGACCAAACGCTGGCGCTCCCTGGCAGGAAGGGGAGAATCAGGGCCAGCCAGGCGTCGTGCAGGAGTTGCGCGACCAGCTGCGAACTCCAGCTCCACCACGCACCAGTGGAAACGGCGAGATGAGCACGCGAGTAGACCTGATACAGGTCGGAATGGAAGGAGAGAGGCAAAAGGGCGAGACGGACGACGAGTCCCATGCCCCAGATCGCCACCAGCACGGGATCGAGCTGCCCATGATGTTGCCGAAAACGGTTGCGGATTCCGGATCGCATCACTGACGCGTTCCCCCTGCGACAGCGGAAATGACACCTACCCCCGCAAGCCCGAGGAGCGTGACGGCACGGTGCCAGATCAGGATCGCTCCGGCCGCCGCCGGATCGATCCCGAGCCAAGCAGCGATCGCCACCCCGCTCGCCTCGCGAACACCGATTCCACCCGGAATCGGTACCAGTGCACCGGCGAGCGCAGGGACGGCCAGCAGCACGATCGAGCCTGCCCAACCGATCTGCAATCCGGAAAGTGCGGCGAGAAGACCGAGCAGCAGGAGTTCCGCCGACCAGCGTCCCGCAGTTGCGCCCCACACGAGTGGATCACCGAGCATGGTGGTCACGAACAGCCAACTCACCACGAGCGCTCGTCGCATCCCCGGCAGACCACCTTTGCGAGCGACCGAACCGAGTACCCCGAGGAAGAGAACGACGACGAGCACGAGGGCCGCGGAGACGGCGAACGTTTCCGCTCGCAGCGGGATGGGCCGCTTGCCGATGAGGAGCAACCCACTGCCCGCCAGCACGGCCAGCACGGTGAGATCGATCAGCTGCTCGAGTACGACCGAAGGCACCGTTTTGGTTACGCCCATCTGCAGCCAGCGTCGCGCCAGAACGATCTTTGCCGGAGCCCAGCCGAAAGCAGGAACGAGATAGTTCGCCGTCGTTGCCGCGACGGTCACTCGCAGAGCTTCGACCATCGGAATCGGCTGGTGGGCGAGTTCGAGGATCCGGCGCCAGCGCCAGGCATAGCAGACTGGCGGCACGGCGCCGATCGCCACAGCGAGGGGAAGAACGCCCAAGGGAAGTTCGCCCAAGGCCTGCAGGAAGGCCGTCGACCCCACGCGCCAGACGACGGCAGTGAGCAGGCCGATGCCGAGGAGGAGGCAGAGGGCGCGTCGCACCCTGGCCGGCGGGCACACGGTCATAGCCAGACACCTCCCGTCTCGGGTCGCGAGGGGTCGAGCAAGGGACGCAAACGACTGGCCCGAGCCCGATCGGAGGCGACCGCCTCGAAGCGTGCTCGAGCGGCCCGGGCCAGCTCCGCTCGCCTGTCCGGCGAGCGGAGGGCCCGCAGCGCGGCAGCCAGCGCGTCGGCATCAGCCGGGGGCACGAGGAGCGCGATCTCTTCGCCGTCGGCCAACCAGCGGAGCGCAGGGCTGTCGCGCGTCACGATCGCAGACGCCATCGCCATCGCTTGGTACACCTTGTTGGGAACCACTCGACCCGCCTTCGCTGTTGCCCCGAAAATCCCGAGCACGACATCCGCCCACGCGATCCAGTGGGGAAGCTCGTGCTCCGGTACCCACGGGATGAAGGTGATGGTACGCAGTCCAGCCTCCGCTGCCCGCCCGCGTACCACTGCCTCGCACTGGCCGGTTCCGATCATCACCACCGCGAGTCGCTCGCCGACTCGTTCCAAGCGGTGAACCGCGTCGACGATCGTCTCGGCGCCGTGCAAGGGACTGTAGGTGCCGTAGAACAAAACGCGCAAGCAATCCGGATCATCGCCGCGTCTCACGACCTGCACCCGCCGTGCAGGATCGAAGAGACGTTCGTCCACACCGACGGGAAGAACGATGAAACGGGAAAGCGGTACTCCGGCGAGTGCTGCCCAACTCGCTGCCTGCTGAGGCGTGTCGGCCAGGATCACATCCGCTGCACGGAGTGCCACGCGATCGAGCCAACGGATGAGTCGCGCACGGCCCGTAGCCGGCGCGACGAGTCGCCGATCTTCGATGAAGGTTTCCGTCAGCGTGACCAGGGGATCGAACAGGACTCGGCGACCGAGTCGGCGGGCCAGCGGTGCCCAGCTGAGGATATCCCAATGGCCGGGATAGCCGAACAGGAGATCCTGCGCCCAGACGATCGCCGAGCAGGCACGAGGAACGAGGCGTATCTCGCCGAGTGCTACTCGCCGGGCTGTGGCTAGCAAAGCAGCTGCGTCACGGGACGGCGCCAAGCGATCACCGATCGTTTCCAGAACGGGGAGATGGACATCGCGGAGCACCGCACCGGCTGCGGTGAGCGCCGCAGCTGTCGTGCGGTTGCGGTGGTACGCGGCATCGAAGAGTCCGAGACGGACGATCCGGCGCACGCTCAGCCTCTCTGTCCAACATGTTGGGCGGCTACCGGCACGCTCCGCAGTTCGGGAGCGTTCGCCATCGGCAGCAGTGTACTCGTCCCTCAGGAACGAGGGAGAAAAAGAAAACCGGGCGCACTGTTCGTGCGCCCGGTTCGGCATCCGATCGAGTAGTCGGATCAGTACTCCATGCTGGGAGCCGGCGTCTTCTCCTTCTCCGGCTTCTCGGTGACCAACGCCTCGGTCGTGAGGATCATGGCCGCCACGGAGGCCGCGTTCTCCACCGCCGAGCGCGTCACCTTGACCGGGTCGATGACGCCCCACTCGAGGAGGTCACCGTACTCTTCGCGGATGACGTCGTACCCGATATTCGGGTTGTTCTGCTCCTTCTGGAGCCGCCGCACCGTCTCGATGACCACCGAGCCATCCAGGCCAGCGTTCTCGACGATGCCGCGGAGCGGCTCTTCGAGCGCCCGCTTGACGATCATCACACCGGTCTTGATGTCGCCCTCGGCCTGCACCTCGTCGAGCGCAGCGACCGCGTTGAGGAGCGCCACACCACCACCCGGCACGATACCCTCTTCGACCGCGGCGCGGGTCGCGCTCAAGGCATCTTCGACGCGGTGCTTCTTCTCCTTCAGCTCGACTTCGGTCGCCGCACCGACCTTGATCACAGCGACACCACCGGCCAGCTTCGCCAGCCGCTCCTGCAGCTTCTCGCGGTCGAAATCGCTGGTGGTCTGCTCGATCTGGGCCTTGATCTGCTCGATCCGCGCCTTGATGTCCTCCTCGCGACCGTACCCTTCGACGATCGTCGTCTTGTCCTTGGTCGCGACGACGCGGCGGGCACGACCCAGATCCTCCAGGCGCGCGGTCTCCAGCTTGCGCCCGAGTTCCTCCGAGATGACCGTACCGCCAGTCAGAATGGCGATGTCGCGCAGCATCTCCTTGCGGCGATCACCGAAGCCCGGCGCCTTGACAGCCAGCGCATTCAGCGTGCCGCGCAGCTTGTTGACGACCAGCGTCGCCAGCGCTTCGCCCTCGACGTCCTCAGCGATGATCACGAAGTTCTTGCTGACCTGCAACACCTTCTCGAGGATGGGCAGGATGTCGGAGACGGCCGAAACCTTCTTGTCGGTGATCAGGATGAAGGGCTCCTCGACCACCGCCTCCATGCGCTCCGGATTCGTGACGAAGTACGGGGAGATGTACCCGCGGTCGATCTCCATCCCCTCGGTGTACTCGACCTCGAAGGCCAGCCCCTTCGACTCCTCGACGGTGATGACACCGTCCTTGCCAACCTTCTCCATGACCTCAGCGATCAGATTCCCGATCTCGGGATCAGCCGCTGAGATGGTCGCGACATGGGCGATATCGTCGCGCCCGCGGACTTCCTTGGCCATCGACTTGAGGCGCTCCACGACCGCCTTGGTCGCCAGCTCGATACCGCGCTTGAGCAACATCGGGTTGGCTCCCGCAGCGACGTTCCGCAGCCCCTCGTGGACGATCGCCTGTGCCAGAACGGTCGCCGTCGTCGTCCCGTCACCGGCGACGTCGTTCGTCTTGGTCGCCGCCTCCTTCAGAAGCTGGGCCCCCATATTGGCGAAGGGATCCTCTAGCTCGATCTCCTTGGCGACCGTCACACCGTCATGACTGACCGTCGGAGCGCCATACTTCTTGTCCAGCGCGACATTGCGTCCCTTCGGTCCCAGCGTGGTCTTGACCGCATTGGCCAGGACATCGACGCCTTCTTTCAAGGACTGTCGAGCCTGCTCGTGGAAGCGGATCATCTTCGCCGGCATCGCTACCCTCCCGTCACTCGTCGCCTAATCCGACGTACCACTCGACCGATCGACTCATTCGGACAGAACAGCCAAGATGTCCTTCTCGCTCAGGATCAGGTACTCTTCGTCATCGATCTTGAGCTCGGTACCGGCATACTTGGCGAACAGCACCTCGTCGCCGACCTTGACCTCCATCGGCAGGCGCTTGCCGTCGTCCGTCAGCCGGCCCGGGCCCACGGCGACCACCTGCCCGCGCTGCGGCTTCTCCTTCGCTGTATCGGGCAGGACGATTCCACTCTTGGTCACTTCTTCCTTCTGGATCGGTTTGACCACGACGCGATCACCCAACGGTCGGATCTTCGTGGCAGTCGCCGTCATGTCCGTCCCTCCTCTGTCTCAGCACTTTCCTCCTTCCGCTGGTTAGCACTCTCGGGGCTCGAGTGCTAACCGCCATGTATCGTACTCAGGAAGCGTCCACTTTTCAAGGGGTCAACGACGACTGTTTGCGCCGAGTCGTGTCAGGACGATGAAGACGAGCACGCGGCATAATCGGCTGGGCAGAATCGAAGACGGCTGAGAGGAGGAACCGTGCTGCAGTATCACGTGGCCGAGCGAGTGCGTCAGCTTCGCCCTTCCCCGACGCTCGCAGTCAGCGACCGTGCTCGGGCACTCCGCCAACAGGGGATCGATGTCATCGATCTCGGTGGCGGTGACCCTGATTTCCCGACGCCCACGCACATTTGCCAAGCTGCAGCCGACGCGATGTTCCGCGGAGAGACGCACTACGTCGCGAGCGCTGGGATACCGGAACTCCGTCGAGCGATCGCCCGCAAGCTTCAGGCCGAAAACCGCATCCCGGTCACTCCAGACGAGATCATCGTCACGCCGGGAGGCAAGGCCGCACTGTTCGTTTCCATCCTCGCGCTGGTCGGCCCGGGCGACGACGTCTTGATGTTCGATCCCGGTTGGGTCTCCTACGAGCCGATGGTCGTCATGGCCGGTGCTCGCTGCCTACACGTCCCCTTGCTCCCAGAGGAGAACTACCGGATCACGCGAGAGGCTATCGAAGCCGTTCTCACTCCTCAGACGCGCCTCATGATCGTCAACAGTCCCAACAACCCCACCGGGCGCGTCCTCACGCGCGAGGAAGCCGAGGCGATCGTCACAGTGGCGCAGGAGCATGACATTCTGGTGATTTCCGACGAGATCTACGAAAAGATCATCTACGACGGTCGCGAACACCTGAGCTTGGCGGCTTTCCCCGGCATGGCCGAACGGACGCTCACCGTCAACGGCTTCTCGAAAGCGTATGCCATGACTGGTTGGCGACTCGGCTACGTCGCTGGACCGGCTCCGCTCATCCGGCAGATCATGAAGGTGCATAGCCACTCCGCGACCTGTGCGACGTCGTTCGCCCAGTGGGGCGGTGTCGCCGCGCTGGAAGGGCCGCAAGACGTCATCGACGCGATGGTCGCCGCCTGGGACCGTCGCCGCCGGTTCGTCACCGAGCGGCTCAACGCCATACCCGGCTTCCGGTGCCCATTGCCGGAGGGGGCATTCTATGCTTTTCCCGACGTCAGCGGCACCGGACTCTCCGGGCAAGAGGTCGCCCAGAAGCTCATCGAGGAAGCCTATGTCGGTGTCACGCCGGGCGATGCTTTTGGTGCTTCCGGCTCCGGTTGCATTCGCCTCAGTTTCGCGACCGCTGACGAGCTTTTGGAGCGGGCACTCGACCGCATCGCCAACGTGTTCGGTCGCTAGATGCCGGCGCGAACGATCTCGACACCCCGTCGCTCGACTTCAGCCAGGTAGCGGTTGAGGCCGACCTGGTCACCGGGGACATGACCGACGACGATGACCGAACCGGAGGCGCCACTGCGGAGCCGCTCGGCCTCCTCCGGGGCCAAATGGAGATACACGACCGTATCCACGCCGTGCGCGAAATAGGCTTGCGCGACGGATGCACCGCCGTTCGTTCCTGCCCCATGCACGACCGCGACGCGCCGCGCCGGCCGATCGACCGCGCCCACCGGAACCATGATCGGCACCGCACTCTCGGCGAACTCGGGTAACGTCCGCAGCGCATCGATCACATCCTGGACCGTCGATTCGCGGCCGAGCGTCGCCCGGTAGCGCTCGATCGCTTCGACCATCACCCGACGACCGATCTCGTCGAGCGGCAAATGCAAGTTCAGGAAGGGAATACCCAACAAGCGAGCGACAGCGGGAACCTGATCGTAGTTCGCCGCTTGTGCACGAAGAATCGCCCGCGAGAATAAGGGTTGCAACGCAGCCTTGGCAGCCGATGGCTCGACACCGTGCTCGACCATGAGTTCGACATGGCGGGTCAACACTTCGGGAAAGCGGAGAACTGCCCGTCCGCCGGCTGGGTGATGAGCCAAGACGCCGTCGCAACCGATGTCCCGGGCCACGAGCAGTTCGGCTGCCCCGACATCGAGCGCGACGAAGAGCCGGCGGACCCGTGCACCCGGTACGTAGACTTCGCTGTCCGCGGGCAAGCGCCGCATGTTCGCCATGTCCAGTGCGAGCGCGACCAATTCGTCGGTACTCATTCCACTCATCGCTTCTCGCCCTCCTTCCCCGCGATTGTCGCACAGGCCCGCCGTCAGCGACCGGCTCCGCTGATCGTCGAGCCACCGAGGAAACTCGCGCTGGCGATAGTCCTGAGAGTACCATTGCTGCGAGCGAGGAAGGCTCGTCGATCGGAGGATCCGGATGAGCGACCGGCGGGAAGTCGTACGGCTGACAGCGCTCGCCAGCTGCGCCGGTTGAGCGGGGAAGCTGGCTCCAGCAGCTCTGGCGCAGGTGCTGCGCCCGCTCGAATTCCAAGAAGACCCTCGGTTACTCGTCGGCTTGCAGACGAGCGACGACGCTGCGGTCTATCGTTTGGACGAGCATGACGCGCTCGTCCAGACGGTCGACTTCTTCCCGCCAGTGGTCGACGACGCCTATCTCTACGGCGCGATCGCTGCTGCCAATGCGCTCAGCGACGTGTACGCGATGGGCGGGGAACCGTTCCTCGCTCTCAATATCGCTGCCTGGCCGAACGATCTTGCGCTCGAGCTCCTGAGCGAGGTCTTCCGCGGTGGCCTCGACAAGGCACGCGAGGCTGGTGTGGTCATCGCGGGTGGCCACACGATCAGCGACGACGAGCCCAAGTACGGGTTAGTGGTGACTGGGCGAGTCGATCCGGCGCATGTCCTTACCAAGGCAGCAGCCCGACCGGGGGAACTCCTGTACCTCACGAAGCCGATCGGAACGGGAGCCATCACGACTGCGCTGAAGGCAGGAGTCGCTGAACCAGCGCACGTCGACAACGCCGTCGCCTGGATGGTGCGCCTCAACCGCACAGCGAGTCAGCTGCTCCTCGCCCACGGTGTCCGCGCCTGTACCGACGTGACCGGTTATGGCCTGGCCGGTCACGCGAGCGAAATCGCCCTCAAGAGTGGCGTGCGACTCGTCATCGCCGCACGCGCTGTCCCCGTCATGGACGGGGCCGATGCCTACGCACGGGCGGGTCGCTTACCTGGCGGCGCACAACGCAACCGAGCCTACTATGCAGAAGGTCCGGACGCAGTCGTGCGGCGCGGGCGCGGTATCCCGACGGTTCTGTGGGACCTCTTGTTCGATCCGGTGACGTCGGGCGGCCTCCTGTTCACGATCGCGGAGGAACGGGCATCGACCCTGGAGCAGGCATTCGCGGCAGCAGGTGAGCCGTTGTGGCGCATCGGCTTCGTCGATGAGGGTAGCGGTGTCGACATCGTCGCCGAACTCCCCGGATGATTTCCCGGGCCAGCGCGAGCGAGAGCCGGTACCCGTCCGGCAAGTCCTGCGGGAACTCGGGATTCGGCCGCGCAAGGCGCTCGGACAGCACTTCTTGCACGACCGCGCTATCGTCCGTCGTATCGTGGAAACAGCCCAGCTGCCACCTGATGCACTCGTCGTGGAAATCGGCCCTGGCCTGGGTATCCTCACCGAGGAACTCGCGCGCCGGGTACGATCGGTCATCGCCATCGAACTCGATGCGCGCCTCGCCGCACAACTCGCCGAACGCTTCCACGGCACTAACGTCCGTATCGTGCACGGTGATGCGCTCGCGGTCGATCTGGCAGCACTGACCGGCCAACGCCCCTATTTTGTGGTAGCCAATCTCCCGTACAATGTCGCGACGCCGATTCTGGAGCGACTCCTGAGGAGTGATCATCCACCCGAGCGCCTGGTCGTGATGGTTCAGCGCGAGGTAGCGGAGCGAATGGCAGCGCGCCCTCCGGCGATGAGCTATCTCGGTGTTCTCGTCCAGTTCTTCGCGCTCCCCCGGGTGGCCTTCCGCATCGGTCCAGGAGCCTTCACTCCACCACCCAAGGTCGAAAGTGCTGTCGTCGTGCTCGAGCGGCGCACTCCACCGTTGCCCAAGCACCATTGGGACAGCTTCTTCGCGCTCGTACGGGCAGGTTTTGCTCAGCGACGGAAGACGCTTCTCAATGCGCTGGCGACGGCCACGGGGATGGACAAGGAGATGCTGCGCACTCTGCTGCAGCGAGCAGGAATCGAGCCGTCGCGGCGAGCCGAAACGCTCACCGTGGACGAGTGGCTGTGCCTCTGGCGAGTCCTCCACGAGGACCTCGCGTCATGACCATACGCGTCAGAGTCCGGAAACCGTTCCGCTTGCTGGCACCTGCGAAACTCAATCTCGGCCTGGAAATTCTGGGCAAACGACCGGACGGCTATCACGAGATCGTGACCATTTTGCAGACGATCGACTTCGGTGATGAGATCCTTTTCGAGCCGGCAACGCGTCTCGACTATCAGCCACCCCCGGAAATCGAGGATGACTTAACGGTGCGCGCATTGCAGCTGCTCGCTGGGCATGGTATCGAGGTTCGAGCGCGCATTCAGCTCGTCAAGCGGATACCGGTCGCTGCCGGGCTCGGCGGGGGATCGAGCGATGCCGGCACGCTGCTCGGTGCGCTGGTCCATGCGGGGCTCCCGTACCCGCTGGCACGCCAGATCGCGAGCGACCTCGGGAGCGATGTGCCGTTCTTCCTCGCGGGAGGCACGGCACTCGCCACCGATCGGGGCACAGAGTTGGAACCACTCACCCCGCCTACTGGTTGGTTCGTGATCGTCGTACCGCCTCTCTCTCTGAGGAACAAAACGCGCACGCTCTACAGTTCCCTCACTCCCGCCGATTACAGCGACGGTACTGCGACGCGTCGTCAAGCCGAACACCTGCGCCAGTACCACGTGTTGGACCCTCATCTCGTCCGCAACGCGTTCCTTCGCCCGTTGCTCGCGTTTCCCCAAGTTCGGCTCGCGCTGGACGACATGCGGGCTGCTGGAGCGCAGTGGGCATGGCCCAGTGGTGCGGGGCCCGCCCTCTTCACGTGGAGCCCGCATCGATCCCGAGCCGACAAAATTGCAGCGCTTCTCCGGGCTCGCGGTTGGAAGCCGATCGTTGCCGAACCGTATCAACCGACCTGGCAGGAAGCGCTCACCTCGCTCCTGCTGGACTGAGATCGCCGAGCGTCAACGCTCGCCGCTGTCTCCTGGCGCATAACGCGACCACCAGGCACGCTCGCGTCCCTCCGGTGCACGCAGGAACAGGCCGTGCGCGTCGACCAGGAGATCCCCGGTCGTCGCGTCGTGAATGGCTGCCCGGGCCCGCGCAGACCGTGCTCGCTGCTGCTCGACCCAGCCGACGACTCGCAACGGCTGCCCGACCTCGACTGGTTGGCGGTACGCGATCTCCATCCTGGCCGTGACCATCAGATGGTGCGTCCGCGCGATCACCGCCCAACTCATTGCTTCGTCGAGCAAGGTGGCGAGGATCCCACCGTGGACGAGCCCAGCATAGCCTTCGTGCTCCGGACGCGGCGTGAAGAGCGCTTCGACCGCTTCCTGGCGACGATAGAACGCGAGACGAAGCCCGATCGGGTTTTGCTCACCGCATCCAAAGCACGCGTGGTCAGTGACACGGTTGACTCGCTGTTCCACCGATACAGCTCCTCCACTCAGTTTCCTGCTCGGCTCACGTTACCCCACTGGGGTACAATTCCGCTGTCGGCGGCTCGGTCGACCGGATAGCCACAATACGAGCCTAGCCCGGAGGACGAATCGATGGCCAGACGATACGAACAACTCTTCCAAGAGATCAAGCGGGCGATCCGCGAAGTCGATGTCCACCAGCTGTACCAGCAGCTTCGATCCGGACGGCGACCAGTCATCATCGACGTCCGCGAGCGCGAAGAGTGGGAGCAAGGGTACGTCCCGGGCGCGCTCTTCATCCCGCGCGGCTACCTCGAAATGCGGATCGAGGAAGAAGTCCCGGACAAGTCGACTCCGATCTATGTTTACTGTGCAGGTGGCGTGCGCTCGGCCTTTGCCGCAAAGACACTGGAAGAACTCGGCTACCAGAACGTGTATTCGGTGGCTGGAGGATTCAGTGCGTGGAAGCATGCTGGCTATCCCTTCGTGACACCGCGCCAGTGGACGCGCGAGCAACTCCAGCGATACAGCCGTCACTTCCTGATCCCGGAAGTGGGCGAAGAGGGACAAGCAAAACTGCTCGATTCCAAGGTGCTGATCATCGGTGCCGGTGGCTTGGGATCGCCAGCAGCGCTCTACTTGGCTGCCGCTGGCGTCGGGACACTCGGGATCGTCGACGCCGATGTGGTCGATCTGAGCAACTTGCAGCGGCAAATTCTCCACACGACCGATCGTGTCGGGCGTCCCAAGACAGAATCAGCTCGCGAGGCGATCACGGCGCTCAATCCGGACGTGCAGGTTATCGCACACGACGTATGGCTCAGCAGTCAGACGATCCTCGATGTGATCCGTGACTATGATGTGATCGTCAATGGGGCGGACAATTTCCCGACCCGCTATCTCGTCAACGACGCGGCGGTCCTCCTCGGCAAACCGGTCGTCGACGGCAGTATCTTCCGGTTCGATGGGCAAGTCACCGTCTACAAGCCGGGAGACGGGCCGTGCTACCGCTGTCTCTATCCTGAACCACCACCTCCTGAACTGGCGCCGAGTTGCGATCAGGCGGGCGTGCTCGGCGTCCTCCCTGGCGTCATCGGGGTCCTGCAAGCGACCGAAGCGATCAAGCTGTTGCTGGGGATCGGCGAACCGCTGGTCGGGCGCGTGCTCCTGTACGACGCCCTCGCGGCAACGTTCCGCGAACTGTCGGTGGAACGTGACCCGGAGTGCGCGGCCTGCGGTCCCAAGTCGACGCTCACGGTCGAGACGATCGGCCAGATCGATTATCAGCAGAGCTGCATCCTGCCGGTTCGCCAGACAGCGGCTGACTGACGCGGACCGATCGCGACAGGAAGAGAGCGGGCCGGGCGATCATGCCCGGCCCATCGCGCTTCAGGCACCGATCGACCGCTGGTCAGTCCTCGACGAGGATCGATTCCTCGGAGACTTGCCCATCGTTCACGCGAAAAGCCCGGACGACCGGCCGAACAGGATCAGCGAGCGAGCAGATCAGGAGAAGCATGTTCGGCCAGAAAGCGGCCAGCTCGACGTCCGTGCGCGAGGGATAGGCCTCGGTCGCCGGGTGGGAGTGATAGCTGCCCAGATGCTCCAATCCCGAACGCTCGATCTCGCGCAACACGCGAAACTGTTCCTCTGGATCCATGAAGAAGCGCTCGACGGCGATCGACCCAGGGGCATCCGGGCGGTAATCCCGACCAGGCGGAATGAGGCCGCGCTCGGCGAAAAACTCGACAGCGAGTTCGGCGCGATTGGTCACTGGGTAGACGCGCTCGATCCGCTCACCGCGTCCACCGAGAAGCCCGCAGGCCTCGCGAGGAGCCTCCCGCCGGGCATGCTCGATGATCGCCTGGTACTGGTCGCGGGGGATCCGGATCATCGGCCGCCTGCCATGGCCGGGATGATTCCAACCTCATCCCCGTCCGCGAGGGGGGTCTCCACGCCCTGAAGGGAGCGAATGTCCTTCCCGTTGACGAAGATGCTGACGAATCGCCGCACGCGCCCGTCCGGTTCGCAGATTCGCTCGCGAATTCCAGGATAGAGCTCGTCCAGCTTGGCCAGTGCCTCGGCGACTGTCTTCGCCTCCACATGCACCGCCGCGCGGTCCTCCGTAAAGCGGCGCAACGGTGCCGGGATGAGAATCGTCACTGCCATCGGTTCTCACGCTCCTTTCTCGACGACCAGTGTGCCTTTACCCTCGTTCCGGATGCCATAAGGGTGTGCTCAGGTACTTCAAGCCACTGTCGGGCAGGATGGCCACGATGACGCCCTGATCCAATTCGCGGGCGACCCGGAGCGCCGCAACGACGGCTGCCGCCGCCGAGGGGCCGAGGAGCAGTCCTTCGCAACGCGCGACTTCGCGCGCCAATCGGTAGGCCTCTTCGGTATCGACGAACTCCATCCGATCGACGAGCGAGGGATCGTAGATAGCAGGAGTCAGAGCGGTCGGCAAATGTTTCAGCCCTTCTAACCCATGGAACGGATCATCTGGCTGGACACCGACCAGGACGACGTCCGGGTTGGCTTCCTTGAGAAACCGTCCGGTTCCCATCATCGTTCCTGTGGTGCCGAGCCCCGCGACGAAGTGCGTCACTTGACCACGCGTCTGCTCCATGATCTCTGGGCCAGTCCCCTCGTAATGGGCGAGCCAATTCGCTGGATTACTGTATTGGTCCGCATAGTAATACCGATCAGGTTGCTCAGCAGCCAGTTGACGCGCGAGGCGGATGGCACCGTCCGTTCCCTCGTACGGATCACTGAAGATCAATTCAGCGCCGTAGGCACCCAGAATGGCCCGACGCTCCTCGCCGATGCTCCCCGGAACCACCAGCGTGACACCGAACCCGAGTGCTGCGCCGAGCATGGCATAGGCAATGCCAGTGTTACCGGAAGTTGCATCGAGCAGCCGACGGTTCGGTCCGAGCGCTCCCGTGCGCAGCGCCTCGCGGACGATCCTCCAGGCAGCACGGTCTTTGACCGAGCCACCTGGGTTGTACCACTCCGCCTTGACCAGCAACTGGACACGGTCCGAGATGCCAGAGATCGCCGGCAAGCGCTGGAGACAGAAGAGCGGCGTCCGCCCGATGCGTTCAGTGACCGTCTCTCCCAATCGGCATCCGAGCGAAGAACTCATGGCTCGCCACCCTTCGTCTCGCTTCACCACTCATCTTGCCACACGTACCCCGCAAGACCCGCGCAGCTCGCTCGATGCGCTTGCCGCTCCACGTGTCGCGCGGGGCCGGCAAGACGAAGTCCGTAGTAGGATAACCCCCGTGAGTGCCGGTTGGCACGCCCGACCATCGATCATGAGAGGCGCTCGCGAGTGCGCACGCACGTGCTGAACGACCGCTACCGGCTCGACGAGCCGATCGGCGAAGGTGGCATGGCTGTCGTCTACCGAGGGTACGACCTGCTCCTCGGCAGGCCAGTCGCGATCAAAGTGCTCCGCGGACAGTTCGCCGCCGATGTGAGCTTCCTCCGGCGTTTCGAACGCGAAGCACAGGCAGCAGCTCGTTTGAGTCATCCCAATATCGTCAGCGTCTACGACGTCGGTCGCGACGGTGCGATCCACTACATCGTCATGGAATTCGTTCCCGGCAAGACCTTGAAGCAGCTGATCCTCGAACGGGCGCCGATTCCGCTCGACGAGACCATCCGCATCGTCCGCCAGGTTGCGGCTGCCTTGGATTACGCTCATCAGCACGGGCTCGTTCACCGTGACATCAAGCCGCAGAACATCCTGGTCGATGAGCGCGGCTTCGTGAAGGTGACCGATTTCGGGATCGCGAAAGGGATCAGCGATGTCAGCCTGACCGAAGCTGGCTTCGGCATGGGCACGGTCCACTACGTTTCTCCGGAGCAAGCGCGTGGCGAACCGGCGACACCAGCCAGCGACATCTACTCACTGGGCATCGTCATCTATGAGATGCTCACCGGCCGACTGCCGTTCGAGGCGGACAGTCCGATCGGTCTCGCCATGAAGCATGTGCACGAACCGCCTCCGCCGCCGCGCCAGTTCGCTCCCTCCCTGCCTCCGGCGGTCGAGGCTATCGTCCTCCGCGCGCTGGCCAAGGATCCCCGCCAACGATTCCCGACTGCTGGCGCCCTGGCGCACGCACTGGCTCATTGGCAACACGCTGCACTACCGGGTACCGCACCCAGCCGAGCAACCCCGTCACGACCAGTCAACACTCGCCACCGCGGGCGAGCGACTTCTCCGGTCCGCCCAGCGAACCGGCCCACTGACATCGGCTGCGCTACCTGGCTCTTGGGGAGCGCGATCCTCGCTGGCATCGTTGCCTTGGTTGTCCTCGCCTTTCAGCTGGTCGATCTCCGCGCGTTGACAGGGGCCGGCGATCGGCCCGCTCCCACCCCCATATCCTTCGCCATTGCGCCGAGCCCGACGACTGAACCGAACCCCTCGCCGACGCTCGAACCGTCGCCGACCGTCGCTGCGACCCCGACGCCTGAACCGACACCGAACCTGACTCCGACACCCGAGTTAGCCCGCATACCGGATCTCGTCAACTCGACGTTGCGCCAGGCACAGGCCGCAGCCACAGCCGGGAACTTCCAACTGGCGATCGAGGAGATTTACGATAACGTCGTGCCTGCCGGGACGATCGTGCGACAGGATCCGCCCGCCGGCCAACTCGTCGAGAAGGGCAGCACGATCCGCGTTTGGGTGAGTAAGGGACCGGAGTGGATCACCTTGATCGGCTTGGCTGGCCGACCCTACACCGACGTGCTGCAACAGCTGCAGGGCCTGCCGGTTACGGTCGAGAAAGTCGAGGAAGGGAGTCGCACAGTTCCCGAGGGGTACGTCATCCGCACGGAACCTGCCGAGCAGGTCCGCAACGGCGGCACGGTCACCGTGTATGTCAGCGTCGGCGATCGCATCAAGGTGCCCGACCTGTACGGCAAACCATACCAACAAGCTGCTGTCGAACTGCAGCGCGCTGGTCTCGTCGTTCGCACCGTGACACCGCAAAGTTGCGAACAGATTCGCCAGAATATTGGGAATTTCGATTGCGACCAGTTTCCCGACGGTGGCGTGGTGAGTGCGTCCCTGCAATGGAATAGCTGGGTGCCACGCGGTTCGCCGATCGATATCGCGTATTACGAAAAGCAGCAGTGAGGCTCGTCAGTCTTCGTTCCACGATCGCCCGACCTGCGTTCGCTTGGTTGGCACTCGGTCTCCTGCTGGGCACCGTACTCGGAACTGCTGCGAGTCAGCTCCGCCCGACCGATCGCCTGGTCGTCGGTGGAACGGGTCGAACCCTCTCGGTTTTGCTCGTCACCGACCGGACTGAAGTGCTGATCGGGGGAGGCACCGATCCAAACGATGCAGCTGACTTCGTCGACCGTTCGACCGTTCCCTGGCAGCGACCGCTCGAACTCCTCGTCGTACCGGCATGGGATCCGGAACACATACCTGGCGCACTGGGGATCATCGAGCGAGGCAACGCGCACGCGATCGTGGTCTGGGGCCAAGCAGGGAACGAGCCAGCTTGGACGGTCCTGGAACGACGAGCCCAGACAGCAGGCATATCGTTCGAATGGATCCGCGGAGCAGCGGTGATCCCCATCGACGCCACGACGCGTCTTCTCCTCGAGACACGCCCCAACGGTGGAGTCATTTGCCTCGAGCGGGGAGAGCTGCGAGTCGTCATAGTCGATACAGGAGGTGAGCAGCCATCGAGAGCGTGTCGTCAATCGGCCGCGACGATCTCGCTGCGACGCACGATCACTCCCGAGGCACGTCTTCTCGTCCGTCCGCGTCCCCTGCGAGCGAGTGAACTTGCGAGCGCCGCACCGTACGAAGTGCAGCTCGAACGGGGCGAGCGACTGACTATCCGCCTTCGGGACGCTGAACTCCGCCTGCCACTCGACGCACTGCTCACCGACCCGCGACGCGTTCTGAGCCCACACTCGTCCTCGTCACGGGAGCCGGCTCGGTAACCGGTACCGGTTCGGTACTGCCCGCCCCCCGCGCGTCGCTCGATCGAAGCGAAGCGCGTCGAGGAGGAAACGGTACGCGCAACGTGCCGAACCGCAACAACGCTCCCAACGTGAGGAGAAACGCGCTGATCGCGAGCACCTGTGCCCAACCGAGCTCGACCACCCCACGGAGGACCACCTCGCGCAGCGTCGCGACGATGCCCAGTTCCACCATGAAGTCCACAGCGACTCGGTGCTCTTCCAAATAGACGACGAGGAGCCGCATGAGCTCCACCATGACCAACATGAAGAGAACTTCCGCGATCACGACGCGGAAGTCGAGTGCAGGACCGAAGAGGTGACTCAGGAGAATCAACAACGTGCGAACCATGAGGCCGAACAACACGAGAACGAGAGCGACGACGAGAATATCTTGTGCTCCTTCGAGAAAACGCCGGGACAGATGATGGATCTCGGTATGCGGAACGTGTCGACGTTCGTCAGGCTCCATCGTGCCCTCCCATCCTAGTCTCGAGCCATGATCCGTAATCTTCGGCGATTTTCCGAGCGACCATCCGCTTGACTGAGCCTCGACTCTGGGCGTCGAACCGTACTCGAACCGCTTCATGCTTACCATGCTGCTGACCCGGCAGAGTATCAGCATCCGCTCGGTCCTCGCGATCTTCCACATTAGTCCAGCCCTGACGAGTGAAGGGCAGTAGAGCCGTGCAGCTGCTCCCGAATGCACGGTTCGATCGACTCTCGAGTTCATTCTCCCGCTGGTAATCGAGTGCAGCGTCACGCGGCGTGGCGAGCCAACGGATGCGAATGCAGCAAAGACGATCGATCAGGACAGCTAACCTCATCAGACATGTCTTTTCGATATGAAGCAGTCTCATCGAGCTGTTCGTGATCGGCAACTCGACGCTCGTCTGGGCTTCTGGCGTGGAAGATTCAGTTTTCTCGCCTCCTTCGCCATGTTCCTCAGCCTGCTCGCCGGGGATACCGCAGGCCTACCACGCCGGTCCTACCCGCGGTTACCAGGAGAGTAACCATATGCTGTCCCGCTCGCGTTCTTCGGGCTCGCTTTTGCGGCCGCTCAACTCGCCTTCGTGTGGAATCTTCTCCGCACTGAACGCTCCCCACAACTGCCTGATCCCCGGCTCCAGTAGCGGGTCGACACGCGGCGCCGGCTAGAGCGGAATCACGCGAGGTCTAGCCGGCGCACTCCTCGTCTCACTCCGGCGGTATCTCCCGGAAAGCATACTCGACACGAATGCCCCGGCGCGCCTGGACAATTTTGGCGACCCAGTACACGACTGACCCGGCAATGAAGACACCAACGGTCAAGATTTGGACGTTGGGGAAATGGGCCAACCCGACGAAGGGATCCAGCCAGAACACGACCTCACAGATGAGCAAGCTGATCACGGCGAGAAGACCGACGATCGACATGACCGGTAATCCAGCCACACGCCAGCGCACTGGCGATGCCTCGAAATCCTCGCGCCGCCGATACGGGAATACGATCGCAGCGATCGCAGTGAGGATGAAAGAGATGATCCAGCCGAAGATCCCCACGATACTGGCGAGAACGATATGCCACGCGTAGAGCGCCAAGCAAATCTCTCCTAGGATCCCCACGACCAGGATGGCGACCAATGGTGTATGGGTCCGTGGGCTCACGTACGAGAGTTTCTCCGGCATCAGTCGGTCGAATGACCAGGCCAACAAGATACGCGTCGATGCCAGATACTTGATAGGTAACCACACGTAGGTCCAGAGCAGGAAGCCCAGCCCGATGAGAAGGAGCAAGAGGAGATTGTGGTGGACCACCGCACCTGCTAACTCGACGAAGGTGGGCGTGAAAGCGAGCCCGAGAGCTGCCGGATCGGCAGCTCCGATCGCTCCTAATCCGTCATAACCCACCATCTTCTGAAAAGCCGCGATCAAGAGCACGATCCACACCGTGCAGTAGAGAACAGAACCCGGCATGCCAAAAAATTGCGCCCGACGTGCGTTCTTCACCTCACCGCCGATGAAGCTGGAAGTGATGGCATAGAGCACAATGTAAAGCGGCAAGCTGAGCGGGAGGAAGGTCTGATACGCATCGAACGGGTGCGGTCGATACCCCGAACTCTCCCAGGCGACTCGGAAGGCGTTTTCGACACCACCTACTGCTCGCACGTACTCATCGAACCGGGAGATGAACGTCTCCCGGCTCGTCAGGAGAGCGACGACACCAGCCACAGCCACAGCGAGCGTCGCGAATGCAAAGGCGACATTCTGGATCCGGAAATAGATCTTGGTCCCGAGCGCAAAGATGCTTCCAAAAACGACAATGAGTACGGTTCCCGCGACGAAGATACCGAGCGGCGTCTGCCAGAAATCGGCGAAGCGCATGAGATCCGGATTGCGGTAGTGGGCTGCGAGCAGACGGAAGAGCGATGACAAGCCATACTGCCCAAAGTATGCCGCTGGAATACCAATGTACACGCTCAACCAGACCAGCCAATTGAAGCTACTGACGAATCCGAGGAGAGGAGACAAGGTCCGACTGATGTACACATAGTCGCCACCACTCCGTGGGAGAGCAGCCGCGAAGAAGGCGTACGTCGTTGCGTGGGCGAGAGCCAAGAGCCCAGCGACGAGGACACCGCCGAGCATGCTGGCTCCCGGATAGAATGCAGGAACGAACAGCAGGATGAAGAGTACGCCCAAACCGATGTTCTGGTTGTTCGTATTGTAGACGAAAATATCGAGGAGCGAAAGCTCCTTCGTCAGACCGGTCGCCTCGCGGACGAAGGTCCGCGGTCGCCCCCAACTGCGCCCTGCTGCCATCCCGCTCATCGTCTCCTCCACGAGTTTCTCTTACTCGACCGGGATTTCGCGATAGGCGAGCGAGAGATCGATGCCCTGGCGAGCTCGCCACCAGCGTGCGATCGCGTAAATGACGAGCCCGGAGAGGAAAATGGCGATGTTCAGCAGGAACATCCCGAAGCCGAGGATCCCCTCCCGCAGGGTGCTGGGATCCAAGCTGATCCCCGAATACGGATCGTTGAGATACGCCCACTGCATCACGAGACAGGCAACGATCGAGATCGCTCCCACCAGGCTCAAGACCGGAAGACGCCCGAGGCGCCACGCCACCGGCGAGCCCGTGAAGAGTTCGGGCCTTCGGTAGGGCAAGAGCACCGCACTGAGCGAGACCATGATGAAGGTCAAGAGGAAACCGAAGATGCCGACCAAGGTGGCAAAGTACGGCGTGAAGACATAGATCGCCAGCGAAACGATGGAAAGGGAACCCATCACCACGAGGCTCACCACCGGGGTATGGAAGCGCGGGCTCACCCAGGCCAACGCGGACGGCATCAGTCCATCGATCGCATAGGCCACGAGATTCCGCGAAGCATTGAGGATTTGTCCTGGCAGCCACGCGTAGCTCCAGAAGATGAACCCGAACCCGATGAGAAAAGCGACGAGCAGGCTGCCGCTTCCCAACGCGACGAGTTCGTGGAAACGCGGGGCGGCTGCTAAGCCGACCGCGCTCGCCCCCGCATCGCCGAGCGTGCTGATCGCGCCGATCAGATCAGCGCCGATCGCACGAGAAACGCTCCAGACGAGCAAAAGCCCCCAGACAAGGGCATAAACGACTGTTCCAGGAATCGCCCACACCTGGATCTTGCTCGCTTGCTTCACTTCCCCACCGATATACGCGCTCGAGAAACTGAAACCCATCGTGAGATAGATCCACGTCATGGTGATGATGGTGTTCCGCAGATCGAACGGTTGGGGCTGATAACCGCTTTCTCGGAGCAGCGCCTCCAAGATATCAGGGCGCCCAGCCAAATTTCCGAGATACTGGGCGAGATTCGACTGAAGCACAGCTGGCGACCGCACCAGCGCGACGAACACGACGAGGACTGTCGCCAACATCGCCAAGATGAACAAGATATTCTGCACACGGAAATAGACCCGAAGGCCGAGAATGAAAAGTCCTGTCAAAACCACAATCAGGAGTGCGCCGATGACGAACATTCCGGTCGGCGAAGCCGCCCAATCAGCGAAACGCAGGACGTCCTCGTTCCCAGTGAAAGCCGCCAGGATACGCATGAATGGCGCGATCCCGAAACTGGCTAGAAACGCCGAGGGGACGCCACCGTACAGGATCCACCACACCGTCGTGTTCCAGTTCGACATCATTCCCCAGGCCGGGCCGAGCACGCGGCTCACATAGACATAGTCGCCACCACTGCGCGGCATGATGGCCGCGAGCATACCGTAAGTCGCTGCGGTCGGCAGCGCCAGGAGTGCGCAGAAGAGCAGCGAAAGTGGGAGACTCACTCCCCCGTAGGAAGGCATGTACAGGAACATCAGTGCGACCATGAGGCCAATGGAGATGAAATTGACATTGTAGACGAGCGCGTCGAACCAGCCAGCCTCGCGCACGAGACCAGTCGCCGCGCGTGTAAAGACGCGCGGCCCTTTGGCCTGACTCCTGTCCGGCATTCGCTCTGCTCCTTTCTCGACCACATTCCCTCACTGCCTCACCGCTCCAACAACACCGCCCGGGTCGGCGCACCGTCCGCACCGGCGATCGGCAGAGGAAGACACACGAGGAGGTAGCGATCTCCTGCCGGGATCTCGCGGAGCCCGCGCAAGTTTTCGACGATCAAGACATCCGCGCCGAGCAGGCTCGCGTGAGCATGGGACGTTCCCTGCACCGTCGAATCGATGTTGAGCGCGTCGATGCCGACGAGTCCGATCCCTGACGCCGCCAACCAGATCGCCGCGTCCGCTGCGAGGTAGGGATGAACGAAATAACGGTCCGATCCCCAATACCGATCCCAGCCAGTCGCCAGGAGGACAGCAGCGCCGCGGGGAGGGATGCCGAGATGCTGCCGGAGCAACGCCAGCGAGATCGCGTCGTCATCGGCCAAGTCCGGAAGCTGGAGCAGGACAGCGGGCACGACGAATCGCTCTGCAGGATAATCGGTAATCGATCGCCCGTCGGGAAAGAAATGAGCCGGTGCATCGACGTGCGTTCCGGAGTGGCTGCCCATCGTCACACGGGTCACTCGCCACGGTGCCGAGGCCGCTACCGTTTCCAGACGCACTATGGGATCACCAGGGAAAACGAGCATGCCCGACTCGATCGGGTGCGAAATGTCATACACCCGCATCGTGTTCACCCACTGACGAGCTGATAGCTGGCCACGCGATCGTCCTCCAATCGGACGAGCGCGCCATGGAGGACTCCCTCACCGTAAGCCGAACCCGGGTTGATACAGAGCGTCCGACCGATGCGCACGGCTCCACGCGACTCGTGGATATGCCCATGGAGACTCAGAACCGGTTGGTACCGCTCGATCGCCTCGCGCACGGCGCGGCTCCCCACCGGAACCATGTTTGGTTGTCCGCCCACCATGACGACCGAGAGGTCCTCCCGCAGTTGCGGCGCACTGTCCAGCGTGGAGTCATAGGGTGGGCAGTGCAGGTTGAAGATCACCGGGAGGCTCGGATCCAACTCCCGGGCCAGTCGTTGGATGCGCGCGGCCAGCTCTTCCTCCGGGAGCTCGCGCGGGCTGTTCCATGGGGTCGGATTCGCCCAGGCGAGACTCAGCAGCTGATATCCGTCGATTTCCACGATCGCGCCATCGGGGTTGACGACGACGTCGCTTCCAGCGAGAGCATCGTCGATATCGAACTCGTCATCGTTCCCGGGCATGACGAAGCAGCGTACACCGGTTCCGCGCAAGCGTTCCTCGGCGAGGCGGACCCAGCGCGCGACCGACTCGCGCATCAGACGCCGAAAGACTTCGTCAGCATAGTCTCGATCCGCTTCCAGTCGAGCCAACTCCTCCGGACCGCAGCGGTACGGATAGAACCCATTGAAACGGATACGCTTCTCGGCTTCCGTTACCTCCTCCAGCGATCGCAGTACTTCGTGCCGTCCGAGGAAAGACATCTCCCAGTGGCCATCGACCTCCACGATCGGCACGAGCACCTTCCCGGTCAAGTCACCACCGAGAATGAGTGTGTCCACACCATAGAACTTTGCTGCGTTGAGGAATTTCAGAAAACATCGCTCCGAACCATGTATGTCACTCGTGTAGTAGAGCGCTAATCGACGCGTCGCTTGCCCTTTTCCTTTTCGGAACCAGACCATGCCACTTCCGTCCTACCCAGACCGGTGTTCAATCGCGCCGGACTTCCTCCGGCAACTCGTACCAGCGCTTGCGCTCACCGATCATCGCGCGCAGTTTCCAGGCACGACTCTTCGGTGCTTCTTCGACTGCCCGCCACAATTCTTCGAGGCGCCGCAAGGAGACGAATTCGTCAGCGAGTTCTCGCTCGAGGATCAGGGTCCGTACCCGATCGACGTTCTCCTTGGCCGTGCGATACCAACCCCAGTCCGTGCTCAAGACATCGACAATACGGCGAATATCGATCGTCTCCTCATCGCCATAACCAAGCGGATGATCATGAAGCAGGGCGACGATATCGATCAGATCTTTTTCGTTGGCCTCCCAGATCTGCAGCTTGGTCAACAGCAGGTCGGCAAGCGGAAGTGTCCAGCGATCCCGCTCCAGCCGGCCACGAAAGTCCAGGGTGTGGCACATGCGCAACTGATCGAGGAAGACGTCGATCTGCCGCTCGTGCAGCGGATCCCAGAAGAAGAGCCGCTGGTGACCGTGCAGCGTGTTGAACTCGCGATCCGCTTGATACCCGAGATCAGCGAAAAGCGCCTCGATCGCACGCTTCTGCGCCGACAACCCCACGAAGTCAGCATCACGATAGACACGTTGCAGCGCGCGGTGAGACGCACTCGGCGAGTGCAAAAAGACGGCGACGCCACCGAGAACCCGAAGGGTCACGCCACGCGCCTCAGCTGCCTCGAGCACGCGCCGCACCTCGTCGCGGATATCGTCGAGTGGCTGCGTCGAGACCGTCGTCGATTCCACCGATCAGACCTCCAGACCTTGTCTCGTTCTCTTCCCTCGCTCGAGCCGATCCGGCATCGCGAGGATCGGAAGAATTCGAGCTGAGTACAGCAATTTCCCGATCGACGACCGGGTTCACCTGACTCGGCCAAGTATAGGATACGTTCCCGCACCATACAATGAGAAACAGCCCATACCCGATTCACCGTCCGACCCACCGACGCAACGAACCGAAAGAGCTCGCGACGCAGCCTACCCGAAACCCCATCGACTCGATAGAGCGGAGCGCCTCAGCAGCCTCCGACGACTGCTCCGGAGAGGAGGTGAACGGCCAGGGAAGAAATCGGACTGTTCCTGTTCCTTTGGAACTGCGGGCTCGTCGAGACGCACGCATCGCGATAGAATGTGTGTGATGATTGCCGAGGTCGGATCACAAGCTGGGATAGATGGAGTATGGAAAAGAAAAACCCTTGCTCACCCATCCCGACGCGGACTCGACATCCTGCGGTCCGAGCATGGATCTATCTCATGCGGATCGCCTACCGTACCGAGCGCGAGTCGGCAACCCATGCCGCTGAGCACGGGCTCACCTTCGCCCAGCTCGACGTGATCTTCCATATCGGCAAGTGTCCCGGCATCACACAGCAGGAACTGGCTGAACGCCTGCTGGTCACGCCGGGTAACGTGACCCAGCTTCTCCAGCGGATGGAGCGGATGGGTCTGATCCGTCGAGTGCCCGAGGGACGTGCCAAGCGCTTGTATCTCACGGAAAAGGGTCAGGAATACTGTGAGCTCCTCCTGCCGAAGCAGGAGCAGCTGCACATCCAACAGTTCGCTGGGCTCACGCTCGAGGAGCAAGAGCAGTTGCTCCACTTGCTCATGAAGCTCGATCGCGCGCAGCGGCGGAAGGTGCGAGCGCTTCAAGCGGCCCGCAATCTCGCCCCATTCCCGGAAGCGTCCCGCGTCGCCAATAGCTAGCGCGTTCTCCGTTCGAGAATGACCAGGTCGCCTGGACGTACCCGTCCTGGCTGTCGCACGATCGCACAGACGCCACGCCGTCCGTAAAGCTCCTTGACGAGCTGTGCGTGATAGACAGCGACCGTACTGCAGGGCTTGTTCTGTGCCGTGATCTCCAGCACCGCCGTACCGACGCGGAGCACATCGCCTGGCACGAGGTCACTGAGATCACCCAACCCGACGACCGTGAGATTCTCCCCGAGATGGCCCGGCTCCAGCTGGATTCCGAGCTGCTCATTGACGTCGTCCAGCACTTCCTGGGCGACGATCGTCACTTGGCGTGTATTCGGCTCAGGATCGCCACGCTTCTTGTGACGATTCACCGGTCCAGCATGGTAATCACCCACGACACCATACGGTCCGATCTCGATCTCGACTCGCCGGTACTTGGGTACCCCACCATTCGGACTCGAGCAGACCGCCACGACTCGCCCCGTTCCGGTCATCACGGTCCCTCCTCTTCCACCGCTCGCTCCAGGCCTTCCGCCAAAGCTCTCAGTTCTGCGCGGATCCGCTGATAACGGACGGTGACATCTGCCCGCGGCACGACTCGCGCCCACTCGGCGACCTCAGCACGTGCCACATTCTCCAATGGCCGACCTCCCACACGAGCGAGAGCGACCAAAGCGGCACCGCGTAGCGAGGCTTCAGGATCCGGTGCGACGAGCAACGTCTTCCCGAGCGCATCGGCAACGATCTGCAACCAGCCAGGTGTCCCCTGCAACGCGTTCCCACTCGCGATGACCGTACCGATTTCGGGCCGGATCGCGACCAGTGCATCCAAGACATCAGCTAGGCGACAGGCGACCGCTTCCAGCGCTGCACGCAGGATCACGACGCCATCATGCCCCAGCCGGAGACCGGTCAACGTCGCTGCCGCATCTACCGGCCAGCGCAGGCTCCGCTCCCCAGCGATGGTCGGCAACCAGCGTACCCCTTCTGCACCGGCATCGATCTCGCTGACACGCTCCCAAAGCGCTTCTTCAGGAGGCAACACGAACCGCTGTCGGATCCAGTCGATCAGATTGCCGCCTTCGCTCAAGGCACCTCCGGCCAACACCTGGTCGCCATCCAAGCGATAGAGCCAGAGTCCCCAGGGAACGTCGACCGGGACCCCCTTCCACAGGACTCGCACCGCCGCCGAGGTTCCGATCATCACGGTGACCCGGTCGCCGCCGACTGCACCGCTCCCGACGTTACTGCACGCTCCATCGCCCCACGCCGGGTACCACACGGCAGTCGCCAGCTTCGGCCAACGCTTCGTGTACCCTCCGCTGAGATGCTGTCCCACATCGGTCACCACCGGCAGCTGCTCTGTCTGGATCCCGACCGCTCGGCAGGTTTCGGCGTCCCAGGCGAGCTGCCACGTATCGAACAGCCCTGTTCCGGAAGCCATCGAGATCGAGCTCACGAGGGCACCGGTCCACCGTCGGAAGAGATAATCAGGAAAGGAGCACCAGTACGTTGAGGATCGCCATGCGGGCGAGCTGAGACTCCGGTACCAGGCGAGGCGAGCGACTGGATAACTGGGATGGAGGTAACCCCCAGTGCGCCGATGATGCGCCATCCGGTCGAGCTCGGAGCGCAAACGCGCAGCCACTCCACGAGCACGCGTATCGGCCCACATGGTCACCGGTGTCGTCGGCTCTCCTTCTCCATTCAGCCCGACCAGACTATGCCAGAAACAGCTGATGCCGACCGCGCACACCGGTGCAGGCGCAGCGGCCTGCACGCGATCGAGCAGCGACTCGATCCGTTCGCACAGTAGGTGCGGATCGAGTTCAGCACGCCCATCAGGCCCCGTCTCCAAACGATACGGTATGCGCTGCCATGTCCCTTCGACCACTCGACCAGTCTGGTCGAAAACGCCAGCACGAACGGATGAACTCCCGATATCGAGCGCGAGGACGAAGACCTCTTGCCCCACGATCAATCCTCGGTCAGCCACTCCGGACCAGCGATCTGACGGATCCCACTCGATCGATCTTCGAGTCGATCGAGCAACTCGCGTATCGTCTTCCCCGATCGCGGATGAACGAAATGCGGAGCGACCTCGGCCAGCGGCACCAGGACGAACGCGCGCTCGTGCATGCGCGGATGCGGGACCACCAGTTGCGGCGTCTCGATGACGTCTTCACCGTACAGCAAAAGGTCCAGGTCCAACGTTCGCGGTGCATTCGGAAACGGTCGCTCGCGGCCAGCTCGTCGCTCGAGCGCGGCGAGAACCTGCATCAGCGACAACGGATCGCTGTTCGTCTCCAAAAGCACGACCGCATTAAGGAACCGAGGCTGTTCACGAAAGCCGACCGGCTCTGTCTCGTACAGGGACGAGACGCCCACCTGCTCCCCGACGACATCGAGCACGCGAACCGCCTCGCGCAGCAGCTTGCGACGGTCGCCCAAGTTGCTGCCCAAGCCGATGGCGACGATCACCATGTTCCACGCACCACCGCATCGCTCATCCGGACGACCCGCACCATCGCTGCGACGTCGTGCACGCGGACGATATCAGCACCGTTCGCGATCGCGAGTGCGACAGTTGCCGCAGTCCCCTCCAGCCGATCCTCGGGTGGCGTTCCCAAAACATACCCGATCGTGCGCTTGCGCGATGTCCCGACCAGAAGCGGGCGCCCCAACACGGTCAGGTCACGGAGACGTCGGAGCAGCAAGAGATTGAGTTCCGGTTCCTTGCCGAAACCGAATCCTGGATCGATGATGATCCGCTCCCATTTCACGCCTGCAGCCAAGGCACGGTCGATCCGCTGCGCCAGTTCTCGCACCAGTCGCGGGATGAGTTCCTCGGGACGACGGATTTCCAGGTCATGCATGATGACGACCGGCACCCCTGCCTGAGCCGCCAGTGATGCCATCGCTGGATCGGCAGTCAAACCCCGCACGTCGTTGATCATCGTCGCACCCGCGGCGAGCGCTGCCTCGGCGACCACCGCTTTGGAGGTGTCGATCGAGATCGGGATGTCCGGCAGCGCAGCGCGGATCGCCCGAACCGCTGGGATGACTCGCCGCAGCTCTTCCTCGGCGGGAACTGGCGTGTGGCCCGGGCGCGTCGATTCGCCACCGATGTCGAGGATGTCGGCTCCTGCTTCCACCATCGCTCGGGCACGCTCCACGACCTCTTCCAGCCGATCGACGAGCCCATCACCACTGAACGAATCGGGCGTCACATTGATGATCCCCATCACGAAGGTGCGGCGCCCCCATGGCCATCGATCGAAAGGTGGAGAGTCCACGCGTGGTACCTCGATCGCAGCGCTCGACACCATGTTCCCTCCTGCGTCCGCGTCAAGCATCCCGTACCCGACGAATTTCGACCCCGACTCGCTCGAGATGCGCCCCCGCGATCGGTGGTGCCAGCTTCCAGAGCCGCACCGTCACCGCCTGAACGAGCGGATAGTCCGCGAGAATCGTCCGAGCGATCGCCTCAGCGACCGACTCGATGAGCTGACGCGGCTCCCCCTCGACGATCGCTCGGACGGTATGGTACAGCGTGCCGTAGTTCACTGTGGCCTCGAGCGCGTCGCTCCTTCCCGCCGGAACGAGATCCAGCTCCACTTCGAGATCGACAGCGAAACGCTGACCGAGACGTCGCTCTTCGGGATGCACGCCGTGATAGGCATAGAACTCCATGCCGAGGAGGAGAATGCGATCGCTCATTCAGCGCTCCTCATTCGGTCGCTCCGAGGAGCTCTCGGACGTGGAGCTCGGGGTACTCTCACCAGCCAGGGGACGTGACTCTGCCCGTTCCAGCGTTTGGGGCGGCGTCATCGTCGGACCGGCCATGCTGATGGGGGCCGGCAGCCCCCAACCGGAGAATGCTGTCCAGGCCATCCCGAGTCCGAGAACGCCGATGACGAGGCTCCACCAGAATGTCCAACCGAAGGGAAGCGGCAGCATGCGGAAGAGCAGGACGATCGTCGTCCCGACCAGCATACCGAGCCACAAGGTGAGGCGGCGATCCTCCCGGAAGTGTCGCACCGGCAGGAAACGCATCAGCGCGATCCCCACCAAGACTTGGCTGAGATACAGAACAGCCAGCCAGATCCCCAAAAGGAGAAGCGCAGCCGGCACTCCGACAATCGACACCAACAAGAGGAGCGCGGCGATCGGCACCACGAGGAGCGCAGCGATTCCCCAAAGAACCGTGGGCAGGGGAGCGATGCGCAGCATATCCGTTGCGCGGGACGTCTGCCGCGGGAGCAGCACGATGAGCAGCGTTCCAGCGACGAGCGCCCAGCTCAACCGGAGCAACACGGTCGTCACCCAGTCGATAACCCGATCGAGAGCCGTTTTCGGTTCTCGCCCTGTGGTCGCCGGCCGGGGGGTATGCTCCTCCGGGCCGAGTACGCGCGCCCCGGGCGCAATGGTCGCCGGTTGTGGTGCCCGATAGCGGAGCGCTCCCCGCACTTCGGCACCATCGCGGATCTCGATGCGTTCCGCATCGACATCGATATCCCCGTTCACCCGCCCCGCCACGATCAACGTCCCGGCTGATCCGCGAATGTCCCCTTCGACCCGACCGTCGATCGTGATCGTTCCCGCTCCGATCACCGCGACGTCATGCCCGACGGTCGCCGATCGAGCGACGGACACACTTCCCGCCCCGAGGATCGCCAGGTCCCACCCGATCGGAGCAGTCACCTCGACCGTTCCGCCTGTGACCCGCAGACTCCCGGCGATCGGCCCATCGACGCGAATCGTGCCGGCGGCGAGCGTCGCATCGCCTCCCACTCGGCCGCTCACCACGATGCTCGAGGCTGCTGCGAAGACGTCGCGGGTCACCTCACCAGCGATGTCGATCGTGCTTCCCGCAGCGTAGAGATCGTCGTCGATCCGCTCTCCCTGGGACACGGTCACCGACGGCCCTGCCGACAGTTCTGCCGCCATCGCGGCCGGCGGGACCACGAGCAGCAAGAACCCGCCGAGAGCGAGCAGAATGGCGAGCAATCGTACACGCATCGCCTACCTCCCCTCTCCGCACGACTGGAGCGACGATACCAAATCGCGCCGCCGAGAGATGTCACGTGCGTGAAGCACCAGCACCGGTGCTTCTCGTTGGTCCTTGCCGAAACGACCAGCCGGGACTCGTCCGCTCGGTTCGACATATCGTTCTGGCTCACCGCGCGTCGCGCTGCCTTGCCAGGGCTCGCTCGATCAGCTACGGTTGCCCCAAAGCGAGGAGGATGGGTGATCGGTGTACGAGGACGAACTGCGCGTCCACCGCGCTTGGCTCCTCAGCGAACTCAGTCGACCTGACGCGTATCCGTTTCCGGTCGAGCGAGTCGAGGTCGAGGAAACGCACATCTCGCTCGTGTTTCTCGCGGGCCCCTATGCCTACAAGGTCAAGAAGCCGGTCAACTTCGGCTTCCTGGACTTCACCACGCTCGAGCGACGGCGGTTCTTTTGCGAGCAAGAAGTCCTACTCAACCAGCGACTGAGCGACGGAGTCTATCTCAGCGTGGTTCCGATTGCCCGTCTCGGATCCCACCTGCGTGTCGAGGGGGAGGGCGAGGTCGTCGAGTACGCGGTCAAGATGCGCCGGCTGGACTTCGAGCAAACACTCCTCCGGCGCCTCCAGCGGAACGCCGTCTCGCCCGAACTCGTGGCCGCACTCGCGGACCGGCTCGCTGCCTTCTATCGCGATGCCGCGCGCGGCCCGGAAATCGACCGCTGGGGAACACCGGAAGCAGTCTGGTTCAACATCCGCGAGAACCTGGAACAGACCGAGCCTTATATCGGGATCGTCCTGGCACCGATCCAACACCACTGGATCGCCACGAGCAGCGAGCGTTTTCTCCGCGAGCGACTCGATCTCTTTCAACGGCGGATCACCGAGGGCAGGATCGTCGAAGGGCACGGGGACCTTCACCTCGCCCACATCTTCGTCGAGGCAGAGAACCCGTACCGATTCCAGATCGTCGACTGTATCGAGTTCAATCCGCGGCTCCGCTGCGGCGATGTCGCCGTCGATCTCGCCTTTCTCAGCATGGACTTCGATCATCACGGGCAGAGCGAGAAAGGTCGATGGCTCGTCCTCCGTGCCAGTGATGCACTCGATGATCCCGAACTGCCCCTGCTCGTCCACTACTACAGCGTCTATCGAGCGCACGTGCGGGCCAAAGTGAACTGCTTCCGCCTCGACGAGCTCGCGCCGGAAAGCGACGAGTACGCCGCGGTGCGTGCCCACGCTGAGCGATACATCGATCTGGCCACCTCGTATCTCGTGGAACCGAGCGAACCGCTTTTGATTTTGGTCGGGGGCTTGTCCGGTACCGGCAAGAGCGCGCTCGCTCGGCGGCTGAGTCGGTGTCTCGGCATCACGGTCCACTCGTCCGATGTCGTCCGCAAGCAGCTCGCGGGAATACCGCTGGAGCGCCGACAAGAGGTTCCCTACGGGGCGGAGATTTACGGGCCTGAGCTGACGCGCGCGACCTACGAGTATCTCTTGGCCCAGGCCAACCAGGAACTGGCGAGCGGCCGGTCGGTCGTGCTCGATGCGACCTTCCTCGACACGCACTGGCGCGAGCGTGCCGTTACCATCGCGGTGGAGCACGGCGCGACACCGATCCTCATCGAGTGCCGCTGTCCAGCCGAGGTGGTCGAAGAGCGATTGCGCTACCGTGCACAGGAACCCGGGCAAGTGAGCGAGGCGACCTGGGCGATCTATTTGGAGCAACGTGCCCGGTACGGTGAGCGGATAGAACCGATCCCCGGACTCCGCCATCTCGTCGTCGACAATGCGCAGCCCTTGCCGATGGCCTTGGATGCCGTCCTCGCGCAGCTCCCACTCCGCGACCGCCTTTAGCCAGCGTTCCGCTCACTCGTCACCTCGCGGGGCTCGAGCGGCGGAGCCGCCAAGCGCAGATAGCGTCGCACGCTCAGCCGGTTCCGCGCATCGTCCGCTAGTCCGAGGAGTTCCAAGAGCTCGTCCTCAGTGGCACCACGTTTGGCTTGCTCGACCGCAAAAGTGTGGCGCAACGTCTGGGGTGTTACCAGTTTCTCGATCCCGGCTGCCTTCGCCACTCGCTCGACCATCTTGTTGAGTGACTGAGGCAGGATCGGCACGAGCCGGTCCTGTGGGCCTTCTTCCACCACCAATTGGTGGTAGATCTCGGTCAGCTCCCGATTCGCTGCCAGCTTGCGCTCGCGCAGTCGGCGTTTCGGTTGCTCAGCGAAGACGTAGACGATCGGGTGTTCGGGATCGCTCCAGTCGATGTGGGCAGCGCGGAGCGCGATCACTTCGTGTCGGGAGAGACCGAGTCGCAGCATCAGCCAGATCGCCAGGTGTGTTCGTGGTCCTTCGGCAGCAGCAGCCTCGAGCAAGCGCGCCTGTTCGTCGGCAAACAAGGGTTGCGGTGTCTTCAGCGGGATCCGATCCGAGTAGAACGCAGCAGTCGGATCGACCTCCACCACCTTTGCGCGAGTGATCAAGAACTTGTAGAACGTCGAGAGCGTCGTCAAGCGCCGCTTGCGCGTCGATCGTCCGCGGCTCTCGTTCAGAAACGTCGCCACATCTCGTTCGTCGATCTCCCGGATCGGCTTCGGGCCGACGAGCGATTCGAAGACCGCCAGATCGTAGCTGTACGATTTGACCGTGTTGGGGGGATGACCGGCCTGCTCGAGATACCGACGAAACCAGAACCGCGCCACGTCGAGCGAGGAATCGGGTGTCAAGACTGGCAGGAATCCGACCGCTCCCCGTAGCTTGCCATCGCTTCCCAGTTCGAAGAGCGGCGGTTGCATGACCGGTAGCCGCTGGCTCTCTCGGTCTCGGCTCGCCATGGCACCCCCAGGCGCACAAATGTTCTGCCACGTGCAGCGTACCCCGGCCGCTCGCGACTGTCAAGGAAGCGAGCACGGCATGCTTAGATGGAACCCACTCGCGGCACGCCGTACCCCGTGCGAAGAGCATCGAACAGACAGGGCAGAGCACAGCATTCGGCCAAGCAAGAGGGTCGTGGCGTGTCCCCGAGTAGCCTGCTCTCTAGCCGCGAGCAGTCTCGGTTCGTCCCTCACCGCGACCGACCTCGTCACCAGGAGAGGCACGACTCCCGGAACCAGCACACGATTCCACCCGTTTCACCATGGAACGAGGACGCGATCGCGGTCGTCTCCAGCGAGGAACGAAACAGGAGCACGAAGCTGACCACCTTGCCGCTCGGCAGACGCAGCAGTAGTGTGGTCAGGATTCGTCACCTGGCGGATGGAGGGGAACATGGGCCGGAGCGAGTGGATCATCGATCGGCAGGAAGCGCTGGGTACACGGGGGATGGTTGCGGCCAAGCACGAAATTGCGGCGGAAGTGGGAGCGAGCGTGCTCGAGGACGGGGGCAATGCGATCGACGCCGCAGTCGCCACGGCTTTCGCGGTCGGCGTCGTCGAGCCGTTCATGAGCGGGATCGGTGGCGGTGGGCTGATGCTCGTCCACTCGGCAGCCACGCGCGAGACGATCGCTCTCGACTTCGGGATGTGCGCTCCGCTGGCTGCGCGTCCTGACCTCTATACGCTCCTACCGGGCACGAGCCCGACTCGTTTCGGCTGGCGAGCTGTCGAAGGCGATGCGAATGTCCACGGCCCCTTGGCGATCGCGGTTCCCGGCACTGTCGCCGGTCTCGCCACTGCGGCCGAACGCTGGGGGACGCGCCCGCTCGCCGAACTCCTCCAGCCCGCGATCCGCCTGGCCCGCGACGGTTTTCCCGTGAGCTGGCAGACGAGCTTGGAGATGGCCCAGGATGCCGAACTCTTGGCACGGTACGCCAGCACACGGACGATCTTCACGCGGAACGGTTTCCCGCTCCCAGTGTTCACTGGGCTCCAGCCGACCATTCTTCGCCAGCCGGATCTCGCTCGCTCGTTGGAAGCGATCGCTCGAGACGGTGCCGACACGTTCTATCGTGGCGAACTCGGGAAGACACTCGTGGAGGGTCTGCGCAGCCTCGGAGCGATCGTCACTGAAGAGGATCTCGCACGCTACCGCGTGCGCATCGCTGCACCGCTGTGGGGTCGCTATCGCACCTGTCGGATCGCGACGGCACCTGCTCCCAGCGGAGGCCCGACTCTCCTCGAGTCCCTCCACATCATGGACTGCTTCGACCTCGGCGCCAGCGGACACAATACTGATCGAACACTCCACATACTCATCGAAGCGTTCCGACAAGCTTTCGTGGATCGTTTTACCTACCTCGCGGATCCCGCTTTCGTCCTGGTACCGGTCGATGCGCTCATCGACCCATCCTACGCTCGCGACCGAGCGCAGGAGATCGGCGAGCACGCCCGAACGAGGATCGACCCGGGGCAGCCATCCCGGCTCGGAATCGAACAGACCTTTGAGCGGTCGCTCCCCAACTACGGTGCGGGTTCGACCACGCACATCTGCGTAGTCGACCGCTGGGGCAATGCCGTCACGCTGACACAGACGCTGCTCTCGGCTTGGGGATCCCGCGTCGTCGCACCGGGAACGGGAATTTTGATGAACAACGGGATGTTCTGGTTCGATCCGGAGCCGGGTCGTGCCAACTCGATCGCCCCCGGCAAGCGCCCGCTCGCCAACATGACGCCGACCCTGGTGTTCAGCGGTGACCAGTTCCTGCTCGCGCTCGGCGCGATGGGTGGGCGACGCATCATCAACGCCATGGCCCAGATCATCAGCAATGTCGTCGATCACCGGATGGGAATCCAGGCGGCTATTTCTGCACCGCGCGTCGATTGCAGCGTGCAACCAACCGCCGTCAGCAGCCGGATCCCGGAAGCGGTGATCGCCGGACTGCGCGAACGTGGGCACACGCTCCAGGTGGTTCGAGAAGACTTCGCGGACGTACCGTTCGCCAGCCCGGTCGGTATTCTGCGCGACGCGGACAGCATACTGCATGGCGGTGCCAATCCCTACTATCCCGCCATGGTGATCGGCCTCGAGTGAGCGAGCGGTGATGTCCGAACAGAGAGATCGAGCACCACCCAAGCCGACCAGGACGGGCAGCGAACCTCGGTATCGTGAGCGGAGGAAACGAGGGCTAGCAGCGAGCTCGCTGCGTCGATGCTCTCCTCCGGTTCCTTTTTGCTGGCTCGCTCGGCTGGCTCATCGGCTCGGGGGCGGGATCCTCGTCATACCAGTCCTGAGTCTCGTCTGCAGGTTCGACATGCATTCGGCAGCCGGCGCGAGCGTCGTGTCCATCGCCGTCACCCCGAGCGGAGCCGCCGCTGCCTACGTCGGCGACCATTTGACCAATGTGCGAGCCGCTATCCTCCTCGAGTTGGCGACGAGCACCGGTACTGAGCGGGGTGCGCTCCTCGCACCCTTCCTACCGGGTCGCGCGCTGTACTTTCTCTTCACAGGGTTCCTTCTTCTGTCGCACGGCCCCATGGCACGCCGACTCAGCGAAGAAGTACTTGCCGAGTCTGACCGGACTAGCTCGCTCGCCGGGTCCAGCCAGGCGGCGTATCCAGACCGCGCGCTCGGCCGAGCGGGGACGGACGAGTCGACCCGCGTACCAGTCGGCTTCGCGACCATGTTCATCGCCGGCCTCGCGTCTGCGTTGCTCGACCTCGGTGCCGGAGCACTCAAAGTTCCGGCCATGGACTGGAGCATGCGGATGACGATGAAAGTCTCGACCGCGACCACCAATCTCATGATCGGTGTGACCGCGGCGGTCAGTGCTGGGAGCTATTTCTGGCGCGGTGACGTCGTCCCGATCATCGTGACCCCGGTGGTGCTGGGCGTGCTCGCGGGATCGCTGCGCGGAGCACGACTCCTGCACCGCCTGACCAACCGACGCGCTCGGCAACTCTTCATACCCAATCTCTGCTCATCATCGCGGTGCAGATGCTATTGCGAGGACGCAAAGTGCGGTGACAAGTCACACGACGAGACAGCAGCTCAGGCAGTATCATCGGTCCGATGAGATTCGACTCGAGAACGAATCGATCTGCTCGTCAGCCGCGTCTTGCGTTGGGACGTGCATTGCGCTGCCACGATCGGTGCGGTCGGGTTCTTGCTCTTCGTGCTTCGCGGCGCTCAGCCCGGCGACCCACAGACGTTGGAGGAACTCCTCGGCTTCCGTTCGGAAGCATTCCCGATCACCCTTCCAGCGATGGTTCGCGGCATCTCGACCGCTCGACCGGACGACATCATGCGGCTGGGGATCCTCGTCCCGAGCCTCACCTCGATCCGACGGGTCGCGCTCGTACCGGTGCTCTTCGTCTTGCAGCGGGACTTTGTTTCTGTCGCCATTTCCGCGATCGTCTTCGCAAGCGTGCTTCTCGAACTCACGAGCAGCATCGGTCGATGAACGAGGGTGTCTCTCGGCGAGCGATCGCTCGTGCATTTTGTGTTACGATCCCACGCTGGGAGGCGTGCGGACTGCTCGCGGAGCACTCGGTGGCCCAGCAAGAAGCCTCGACGAGACAGACGAGGGACGACGCGACGCGTTGTCACGAGGAAGCGTTGGGACAGTTGTCCGATCGACTCGCTCGCCTCTATCGGTTGTGGCTCGCGATCGTGCTCGTCGTCCTCGTCGTCGGCACCGCCCTCGATCTGATCGAGGATCGTCAGTTGGAAACCCACACGGTCCCGCTTTCCGGACTGCTCGCGCGGTTGACTGCTGGCGACCCAGCTGCGCTCGAAACAGCAGCGCTCCTGATCGTGGCTCTGGGGCCGGTTGCCGGCCTCGTCATGATCGTCGCCAACTGTGCCCGCTCTGGTGATCGGCGAACCGCGCTGTTGGCGCTCGCGGTCCTCGTCGTCGTCGCCGTGCTCCCGGTCGCCCGCTCGTTTGCTGGGCGGTAACATGAGTCACCTGGCTGAACTCGCCGTTTTGATCGTCGCTGCATTATCGGGGACACTGGGTGCGATGGTCGGGCTCGGCGGCGGCGTCTTCATGGTACCGATCTTTTCGGCCTTTCTGGGCGTCCCCATCAAGACAGCGATCGCTGCCAGCGCACTGGCCGTGATCGTCAATTCGCTCGGCGGCGCATCGGTGTATCTGAAGCATCGCATGGTCAATATCCGGTTAGCACTGGTCTTGCTCATCGCCACCACGCTCGGGGCGATCGCTGGTGCCGTGTTGGTCTCGATCGCGCCGGTCGATGTCCTACGACTCGTCTTCGCGCTCGCATTGTACGGGATGACCGGGCTCCTCAGCACGCGGCGCGCCAGTAGCGACCCGATTACGAGCGGTGTCGATCGCCTGTCTCTCGCCGGATCGTTCTACGATCCGGCCGCCGGTGCCGTGGTGCGCTATATCCCCCAGCGTGTCGCCTTGGGTACCGCGGCGAGCACCCTCGCGGGCTTCCTCTCGGGACTTCTCGGAGTAGGCGGCGGCTTCATGCAAGTTCCCCTGATGAACACGCTCATGCGTATTCCCGTGAAGGCAGCTGCCGCGACCAGTGCGTACATGATCGGGGTAACGGTCGTCGGGAGCGTGCTGCTCTACTATGGCAACGACCTTCTCGTTCCACAGGTCGCGGTCCCCGCAGTGATCGGCGTCTTCCTCGGATCGCAGATCGGCTCGCGGTTGGGTCGGCAGATTCGCGGCTTGTGGCTCCGTCGCGTCCTCATCCTGATCTTGCTCTACCTCGCGACCACGCTTCTCCTCCAGGCACTCGGTGTACCAGTGCCAGGCGCTCGCTGAGCGAGCTCCCGAGCGATCCGCCCGGGCTTCTCGACCGTACCGTCCACCGAACACGCTCATGCCTATTTCCGCTGCCCGAGGAGCTGCTCCGTGGGACGCTGCGCCTGCAACAGGCTGTCTTCCTCACGATGCTGTTCACCTCCGGCGCGCTCGTCGCATCGCGAACCGTCGCGTGGGCACTCGACGCGCCGGAAGGAGACCGCTCCATCGTGACAACCGCACTGGGCACGAGCGCAGCGAGCCCACGCACTGCAGTCACCATGCCCCCGCATCGATCACGGCGCCACTCGGAGAGCCTGTCACGTCCGTCGTGACCAACACTGGTGGAGGACGACACGATCTGGTGGTGAAACTGGAGTTCCGCGGGATTCAACAACGGTCGTTCGCGACGAATCTCCTGCCTGGCGAGCCAAGAGAGGCCACGTTCACCTTCGGCGCGTCAGTTGACTGGGAAATGGAGTGCCCGGTCGGCAACTA
>NZ_JBRBZA010000016.1:0-38257 GCF_053493975.1 Thermomicrobium sp. | reverse complement strand
CACGGCGTTGATCCTGCACCGTGCCACATTCAATTGTACGCTATGCGAGGGCGTGCGTGCAGCTTCACCGCCCATGGTGGCGCTGCCTAGCTCAGCGACTGCTCGCTCGCTGTCCCCTGCGCTCCAGCGCTAGGTCTGGAGGTCGAGATGATGTTCCTCAGCGAAGCCGATGCTCGCAACCTCGCGCTCCGCGCGCTCGGTCGCTTCGGCGGTCCTCGTACTGTCTACCGCTCGCCGCGCCATCCCTTCTCACCCGCCGGAGTGCGTACTCTCACGATCGATGACGTCGAGATCCGCATACGCTACGGCGAGATCAGCTCACCCGCTATCGTCGAGTTGGCCGGGTACGTCTTCGAGATCCGCGAGGACGAGCTGATTCTCCTCTTCAGTCCGCCGACACCATGAGCACGCCCGAACGTCGCGTCGGCTTCTCCATGCGACTGACTCTCGGCGCTGCGCTGGCGGCGGTCATGGCGATCCTGGCCGTGCGCCACCGTGCGCTCGACCGCAGTGGAGCGCTCGCGGCAATGGCCGTCGGTACGCTCACCTTCGCGGCGGGTGGCCTGGCGTGGTCGCGGGCGATGATCGGTTTCTTCGTGACCGGCAGCCTTCTCAGCCGTGTCGGGCGGCAGCGCAAGCGTGCTGCTGCGACCCAGGGGCAGCGTGGCCAGCGCGATGCGCGGCAAGTGCTCGCGAACGGAGGACTGGCTGCTCTCTTCGCGGCGTTCCACATGATGAGCGAGCAGCGCAGCGACTGGTCACTCCCGTTTCTTGGGGCGATCGCCAGCGCTGCCGCCGATACCTGGGCGACCGAGATCGGGATGCTGAGCACCCATCCGCCACGGTCGCTCCGGACTGGCCGCCCGGTTCCACCCGGTACGTCGGGCGCGATCTCTTTGCTCGGTCTGCTCGGTATGGTTGCCGGGGCGAGTTTCGTGGCGCTGCTGGCGCCGCGCGGGACGCCCCGCCTCCCCATTGCCGTGGCTGGTTGTCTCGGTGCACTCGCCGATAGCCTTCTGGGGGCGACCCTCCAGGTCCGCTATGTCTGTGCAATCTGTCAGCGCTCGTTGGAACAGTCGGCCCATCCCCCCTGCCCCGGTCCCGCGCGGCGTGTGAGCGGCCTTCCAGGCCTGACCAACGATGCCGTCAATGCGCTCGCGACGCTCGTCGGGGCGGTGCTCGCGAGTCGCCTGGGTCATTGGACCAGGCGGACGAGTGCCTCCCGCGGCTCGTACCGCTGACCGAGGAAGATCGGCGTATCCAGCTGCGTGTACTTCCGAACCTCGGCTGCCCGCAAGCGCTGGACCATAGTGATCAAGGTCCCGACATCGTCGTCCTCGAGCGCGACGATGAACTCCTGATCCTGGACGCCGAACGAGTTGACTGTGTTGGTCAGCACGGTCGGAAACTCGTCGCCGAGTCGCCCATGCTCGGCCATCAGGCGCCGCCGCTCCTCGAAGGGCAAGAGATACCATTCGGGCGTCTTGACGAAGGGATAGACGCTCAAATACCGCTTGGGAGGCTCGCCGCGCAAAAAGGCTGGCCCGTGTGTCGGGTCGTATTGTGAGCTTCCCGCCATGCCGAAGTAGGCATAGCGGACCGGCAAGGCCCGACCGAGTGCGGTACGCCGCAGGGCCAAGGCGAGCTCCTGGAAATGTGCCGGATCGTGCCCGAGTACCCAGAGGATGAGATCCACATCGGGACGGAAACCGGTCGCCAAGTAGACTCCGCGGAGCGCTGTCCCCTCGCTCCGCTCGAGGAGTTGGACGACTTCCTCTACTGCCGGCTCGACCGGGCGCGGTACCCGGTCCTGATCCAGCGCGCAAAGCCAGAACACGGTGTAACGCGGTACAGCGTTCATGTCGTCGCGCGTCCTTTCCGATCGGCCATGCGTCTCCTGCTCCTCGCTGCGATTCTGCCAAATCTGCTGAAATTGTTCGAGTCGGGTAAAATTTGACACCTTCCTGCCCCACTGGATTCCCTGTAGCAGCTCCCGGCGCACGATGAGGACTCGACAGACCGGCACGTCCGAGCACACGCGGTGCAGAGGTGTCCCGACATTCCGACATGCGAGGCAGCGCTCTGCTAGCGTGCGGGAGACCCGCTGTCAGCACAACGGCGAGTCGGGATGGGGCACGACTTTTTCGGCTCGTGACGCTGCGCACGCTCGCGAGGGTAGCCGCTCGTCGACCGCTCCGGCGTCGTCATGGTTGCGGTGTCGGCGGGCTGAGTGCTCCCTCTGCCGCGGGACCGACGATCGCGACCTGCAGACGTGTTGGATCGAGGTAACGGACGGTGACGGCACGGACCATATCCTCGTCGATCGCCGCCAAGCGCTCAGGGAGTCGCTCCAGGTAATCCAGGCCGAGCTCGTAAAAGAGCGAGTCGGCCAGCGCTCCTGCCAGACCAGCCGCTGTGGAGATTCCGAGCACGATGGTCCCAGTGAGCGCGGTTTTGGCGTCGGCCAGTTCCTGCGGGGTGGGACCTTCGCGTCGGAACTGCTCGAGCTCCTCCAAGATCTGCCCGATCACTTGCTCGACATGCACGGGTGCCACTCCCGCATAGGCTGTCCAGAAACCGGTCCCCAGCCCCGTCTCCAACGCGCTGGCCGCATAATACGCCAGCCCAGACCGTTCACGGACTCGCGCACCGATGCGACCCATGAGACCGAGCCGTCCCAGTACGACATTGGCGAGGCGTAAGGCCTCGTAGTCGGGATGCCGGCGTGGTATGGTCAGGATGCCCAGTGCGAGATCTGCCTGTTGTTTACCCGGCAGTGTCTCGGTCCGGCGTGTGCCATGGTCGGCGGGAACGACGTCCGGAATCTCGAGCGGCGGGGCCGCTCCCTGCCAGGGGGCCAATGCTCGCCCCAGCCACTCGCTGACGATCTCGGGTTCCAGACCTCCTGCCACCGTGATGACCGCCCCAGCGGGTCGATAATAGGTGTCGTGAAACGTTCGTACTGCCTCGACGGTGAGCGACTGCAAACTCTCCTCGGTGCCCAGAATGCGGTGATGATACGGGTGACCGGTTGGATAGAGCAGTGTTCGCAACAAGGCGTCGGCCTGGGCACGCGTGCTTTGCTGAGCCTGCCGCAGTGCGGTCAGCGCTTGCTGCCGTACCCGGTCCAGCTGCTCGGGCAGAAAGGCGGGAGACACGATGACCTCGACCAAGAGCGGGAGTGCCTGCTCCAGAACCTCCACGAGGCAGGTCAGACCGATATCCACGCTATCGCGACCGACGTTCACGCTGACGGTCGCTCCCAGCCGGTCCAGCTCTTCGTTGAGTGCAGCTTCGTCACGCGCCAGTGTTCCACGCGTGAGCAGCTGGCCGGTGACCGAAGCGATGCCAGGCAAAGTCCTGTCCCGTGCCGCACCAGCTGGGATACGGATGTTCACCACTGCGAGGCGGCTCGCCGCAATGGCCTGACCGGCGAACTGCGCCCCGTTCGCCAACCGGCCGGTCACTGGCGCGAGATGAACCCGCGGCAACACGATCGGTTCCGAAGGTGACGATGCACCGCCGGTGAACCAATAGCGGGGTGCAGGCGTCACGAACGGTTCACCGGTCATCCCGACGCGCTCTCCGTCGCTCGCCACCGGTTCCAACCAGCCGACCGTCCGTCGTTCCGGTCGGAGATACGTGTTCGCGACCCGTACCACGTCGTCCGGCTCCACTGCCTCGAGCTCGGCCAACAGGCGTTCCGGTGATCGCTCTGGCGCGACAACGGCGAGCGAGCCGAGCAGAGCAGCGCGGCTCTGCGCACTTTCGTTCGCGGCGGCGAACTGCACCATCAACTGCCGCTTCGCACGGGCAAGCTCGTCCTGACCGATGGTCTCCTCGCGGAGACGTGCGATCGTTTCCTCGATGATCGTCTCCACACGAGCTGGTTCAGCGAGAGGTGTGAGGGTCGCGGATACCGTCAAAACGAACGGGTCGAGGGTGAGCGACATGCTCGAGGCTGCCGCAGTGCACAGCCCGGGAGCGACCAGTGCACGGTAGAGGCGCGCGCTGCGACCCATACCGCCGCCACCGAAGGCGACCGGTTTTCCTCCGGAGAGAATCGCGTCGAGAACGAGCAGTGCGGGAATATCCGGGTGGGTCGCTTCGGGCACGCGCCATGCCATGAGCAGCTGGGCAGTCGGCGCTGGTCGCCGAACAGTCACGCGTCGTTCTCCCCATTGGTCCGGCTCGCGTGCGCGCACTGGCGGGGGTACTGGACCGGCGGGCAGCTCCGCGAAGCGTCGTTCCACCGCGATCAGGGCGCTGTCTGGATCGATATCCCCTGCGACCACCAAAATGGCGTTGTTCGGTTGGTAATAGGTGCGATAGTGCTGGTACAAATCGTCGCGCGTAATGGTTTGCAGGTCCTCTCGATAGCCGATGACCGGATGCCCATACGGATGCGCCCGAAAGGACGCAGCCAGCACTTCTTCACGGAGGTACGTGCTGGGCTGGTTCTCGCTGCCGGCGCGCTCGGCGAGGATGACGGTACGCTCCCGCTCCACTTCCCCGGGGTCGAACGTGGCCGCGACCATGCGATCGGCCTCGATGTCCAGCGCGAGTTGCCAGCCCGGCGTGGGCAGCGTCTCGAAATAGGCGGTGTAATCTAGCCAGGTGAAACCGTTCAGGGTGCCACCCCAGCGATTGACCTGACGGAAGATCGCACCAGGCGGGAAACGCGGTGTTCCCTTGAAGAGCATGTGCTCGACCCAGTGGGAGATCCCCGTGAGACCTGGTTGCTCGTTCCGGCTGCCGACCCGGTACCAAATCCAGCAGGAGACGACCGGTGCGTGCCGGAGTGGCTGCAGGAGAACCTCGAGACCATTGGTCAAGCGTGTCGCGACGAATGCGCGATCATCGTGCATCGAGCCCCTCCTCACGATGCTGCACCGGGCACGCAGCCGTTCTTCCGTATGCCTCTCACGCCTCGCCGCGGAGCAGCCGGCGCAGCACGAACGTGAGGATACCGCCGTGCCGGTAGTACTCGATCTCCATGTCGGTGTCGAGCCGGGCGATCGCCTGGAACTCGATGATCCGCCCGTCTTCACGCTCCGCGCGTACCGTCACCAACTCGCGCGGCACCAGGCCATCGCTGATTCCAGTGATGGTGTAGCGCTCGCTGCCGTCCAGTCCGAGCGCCTCGGCGTTCTGGCCGGGCAGGAACTGAAGCGGGAGGATGCCCATACCGACGAGGTTGCTGCGGTGGATCCGCTCGAAACTCTCGGCGAGGACAGCTCGTACCCCGAGCAGCATCGGGCCCTTCGCTGCCCAGTCGCGCGAACTCCCGCTGCCGTACTCTTTCCCGGCGATCACGATGAGCGGGACGCCCGCCATCTGGTAGCGCAGAGCGGCTTCGTAGATCGTCACGAGCTCACCGCTCGGGAAATGCGTCGTCCAGCCACCTTCCCGCCCCTGAGCGAGCCGGTTGCGCAAGCGGATATTGGCGAAGGTGCCGCGCACCATCACCTCGTGGTTACCCCGCCGAGCGCCATAGCTGTTGAAGTCCTTGGGCTGAACTCCTCGCGCGATCAAGTACTGCCCGGCCGGGCTGTTCACGGGGATCGAGCCCGCCGGGGAGATATGGTCCGTCGTGACCGAATCACCCAACCAGGCGAGCACGCGTGCCCGCTCGATGTCACGCAGGGGAGGCGGTTCGAGCGTGAGATCCTTGAAGAACGGCGGCTCTTGGATGTAGGTCGATTCAGGATCCCACTGATAGAGGTCCCCGGTCGGGACTGGTAACGAGCGCCAGTGCTCGTCCCCAGTGAAGACTTCGCGGTAGCGCTCGATGAACAGTTCTGGGCCGATCGCTTTCTCCATCGCCTCTCGGATCTCCTCCGGCGTCGGCCAGATCTCGCGCAGATAAACCGGCTCGCCATTCGGGTCATACCCGAGAGGCTCGCTCGTCAAGTCGATGTCCACTCGGCCGGCGATCGCAAAAGCGACGACCAGCGGCGGGGAGGCAAGATAGGCGGCGCGCACTTGCGGATGGATCCGCCCCTCGAAGTTGCGGTTACCGCTCAAAACGGCTGCCACGACGAGTTCGTGCTCTTGCACAGCTTTGGCGATCGGCTCGGGAAGGGGACCACTGTTGCCGATGCACGTCGTGCACCCGTACCCCACCAAGTGGAAGCGCAACGCTTCCAGATAGGGCATCAGTCCGGCACGCTCCAAATACGCCGTCACGACGCCTGAACCAGGCGCAAGACTCGTCTTGACGGCGGGATTGGTATCCAGTCCTCGCTCGACCGCCTTTTTGGCTAATATGCCAGCGCCGAGCATCACCTCGGGATTGGAGGTATTGGTGCAGCTCGTGATCGCGGCGATGACCACCGAGCCGTGTGTCAGTTCGACGTGCCGGCCATCCAGGTGCACATCGACCACCTTGCGGCGCTGTCCGACCGGCACCACCGGCTCGCTCGGCTCTTGGGCCTCGTTCACCGAGCCACCTTCCCAATCGAAGCGTTCCTGTTCGGCCTGTGATGCGGGGAATTGCTCTGGGAATGCGGCTCGCAGCGAGGCGGGGAGCTCGGACAACCGCACCCGGTCCTGTGGCCGTCGTGGCCCCGCCAAGCTCGGCTCCAAGGTGGAGAGATCGAGTTCCACGATCTGGTCGAAGAGCGGGTCCGGACTCTCCGGTGTGCGGAAGAGTCCCTGCTCCTTCGCATAGGCTTCCACCAGTCGGACGTGCCCCTCGCTCCGCCCCGTGAGTCGCAGATAACCCAGCGTCTCGTCGTCGATCGGGAACATCACGGCTGTCGCACCCATCTCTGGTGCCATATTGGAAATCGTCGCGCGATCGGGCAAGCTGAGATGTCGGAGACCGGGACCGAAGACCTCGACGAATTTCCCGACCACGCCAACTTGCCGCAAGAGCTGGGTAATCGTGAGCACGAGATCGGTCGCGGTCACGCCCCCTGGCGGCTCGTTGATGAGGCGCAGGCCAACGACTTCCGGCAAAAGCAGGTAGATCGGCTGGCCGAGCAGAACGGCCTCCGCCTCGATGCCACCGACTCCCCAGCCGAGAACACCCAGCGCGTTGATCATCGTGGTGTGGGAATCCGTGCCCACCAGTGTGTCTGGGAAAGCAACGGCTTCTCCATCGCTCTGGCGTACCGCCACGACCGATGCGAGATACTCCAAATTGACCTGATGCACGATCCCGGTACCAGGGGGCACGACGCGGAAATTGCGGAACGCTTGTTGCGCCCAGCGCAGGAGCGCATATCGCTCGCGGTTTCGTTCGTATTCCTTCTCGACATTCCGCTGGAAGGCAACCGTCGTACCGAAGACGTCTACTTGAACCGAATGATCGATGACCAGATCGACTGGAACCAGCGGGTTGATGCGCGAGGGATCACCGCCGAGGCGTGCGACCGCTGTGCGCATCGCTGCCAGGTCGACGACTGCCGGGACACCCGTGAAGTCCTGCAAGAGGACACGCGTGGGCAAAAACGGAAACTCCTTTGCGGGTTTCGTGCCCGGTCGCCAGGCCGCGACCAGCCGAACATCGTCCTCGGTAAAGGGCTGCGCTCCCGCGTACCGAAGGACATTCTCCAGCAGTACCTTGACCGTGTACGGCAGCTGATCCAAGTCGATGGCCATCTGGTCTGCGATCGTGGCGAGGCGAAAATAACTGACGCGACCTTCTGGAGTATCCAGCGTCGCGCGTGCACCGAACGGATCGATCCCTCGCGTGACCATCGCCTGCTCTCCTCGCTCCCATTCTGGACCTTCGTCCAATGCCTCTCATCCTGCTTCTTGCACTAACTCTACTGCGCACCGGTCACCGGCCGAAAGGGAAGACAGGACTCGTCCGCGTACCCGCCTATCCAGGTTTTCCTGACAGACGGAACACGCCTCTCGCGTTATACTGACTTTCGCAGCACGGGACACCGGCGGCGTACTGCCGAAGCGTGTGGGACGTGTTGCGAGTATGGCCGACTCGGTAATCCTCTCGAGTCGGTGACCGAATACCCTCTTTGCACCTCCAGTTTCCCCCTCTCTACCCCTCTCTTCGGGGCGGTGGACTCCAGACCGCCCCGACCTCTTGCGTGCACTCGCCGAGACGACGGTACGGCGAGCCGTACCAGCTCCCTGGCGCGCCGCTGAGCCGTTCTTGGGGACTCGATCTATCGCGTTGTGCTCAGGTAGGTCTCCGGGTCTGCCTCGAACAGGCGACGACAGGCTGGACAGCAGAAGAAGTAGCGCTGTCCTCGGTAGTCGACGACATGCCGCGCGCTCTCCGTGTTCACGGTCATCCCACAGACCGGATCGATCGCCTCGCGGGCGGGAAGCTCGGAGCGCGCGTCAGCGCCCTCTGGATTCCACGTGTTCCGCCAAACCGATTTGGCGGCGATGAGTTCAGCCAGAATGCTGACTGCGATTTCCTCTGGGCTCGTGGCCTGGATGTCGAGTCCAGCCGGCGCTTTGACTCGCTCCAGCAAGGTCTCCGGCAGCGATCGTGCCAATGTCTGGCGGATCGCCCGGAATCGTTTCCGACTGGCTACCAGTTCGACGAAGGGGACACCGGCACGCAGCGCGGCTTCGATCGCGTCCTCGTCGTACGCACCGAGGCTGGCGACGACAGCGACACTCGGTCGGCTGCGCGGTCGATCGCCCGGATCCAGGCTATCCAGCCATTCATCCACCTCGGCCGGCGCTCCGCTCGCCCCAGGGCGCAGGGCGACCACCCAGTAGCCCATCGCCTTACCCAAGCGGAGAAGCGCGTCAGCCACCGGACTTTCGCCGTAGACCAAGAGTTGCGGTGCCGGGAGAAACGGTTCCAGGAAAATCTCGAGTGCTCCTTCGCTGTGACACGTCATAGGAGCGACGATGACGCCTGGCCGAGGCGGTTGATCGGGAGAACCCTCGGGGTCGATCCGCAGAATCCGCGCTCGCCCATCGTGCAATGCAGCCATCGCCTCGCGCATGACGGCCGGTTGCGCGCAACTCCCCCCGACCCAGCCGAACAGTGCGCCGTCCGCAGTCACGATACCTTTCGCCCCCGGCTTCGCTGACGTGGGACTCTGGGTCCAGATGACCGTTGCGAGAACGAAAGGCACTCCACGCTGGCGGAGATCCGCCGCCAGCGCGAAGAGGTCACGTGACAGTGTTGCTTCGGCAGAACTCGCCTGGCTCATCTCGCCCGCTCGTCGCTCATCGGAAATGAGCCCGGGCGCAGCGATCCGGCCTGCGCGACTTGCCGGATCGCTGCGCTGCACTCACTCCGCCACACCCTTCTCTTGGAGAATCCGATACAGTTTGGCAGGTGTGATCGGGATGTCGATATGGCGCACCCCGAGATGGCTCAGTGCATCGACCACAGCATTGACGATCGCTGGCGGTGCACCGATCGTTGGGCTCTCACCGACACCCTTGGCGCCGAGCGGATGATGTGGGGAAGGCGTGACCGTCTTGGCCGTCTTCCAATGGGGTGTTTCGACCGCCGTCGGCAGGAGATAGTCCATGAAGGTACCGGTGAGCATGGTTCCGTTCTCGTCGTAGACGATCTCCTCGAAGAGCGCTGGCGCCATACCCATCGTCAGCCCGCCGTGGATCTGGCCCTCGACGATCATCGGGTTGATGATCGTGCCACAGTCGTCGACTGCCAGGAACTCCCGGATCTTGACCTGACCCGTACCGCGATCGATGTCCACGACACAGACGTACGCGCCGAAGGGGAACGTCAGATTGGGCGGATCGTAATAGCATTCCGCCTCCAGACCCGGCTCGAGCCCGAGCGGGAAATTGGTGTAGGCCGCAAACGCGATCTCCTGCATCGTCTTGTACCGATCAGGAGCTCCCTTCACCCGGAACGCGTAGTCCTTCCATTCCAGATCGTCCGGACTTACCTCCAAAAGGTGCGCTGCGATCAGTCGAGCCTTTTCCCGAATCTTGCGGGCAGCCACCGCCGTGGCTGCACCGGCCGTCGGCGTGCTACGGCTCGCGTATGTGCCGAGCCCGTACGGTGCTGTGTCGGTGTCTCCGTGCTCCACGGTGATGTATTCGACCGGGATGCCGAGTTCTTCCGCGACGATCTGCGCGAACGTGGTCTCGTGTCCCTGCCCTTGTGTCTGGACTCCGATCCGTACGATCACGGCGCCCGTTGGATGCACTCGGATCTCCGCACTGTCGAACATCTTGATGCCGAGAATGTCGAACGTGTGTGAGGGCCCCGCACCCACGATCTCGGTGAATGTCGAGATGCCGATCCCCATCAGCTCACCGCGCGCCCGCCGCTCGGCCTGTTCGCGGCGCAGCTCTCGATACCCGATCATCTCCAGCGCCTTTTGCAGCGCTTCCGGGTAATTGCCGCTGTCGTACTCCCAACCGGTCGGCGACTTGTACGGGAATTGGTGCGGCTGGATGAAGTTCTTGAAGCGGATCTCTGCCGGATCCATGCCGAGTTCATCGGCCAGGATATCGACCATCCGCTCGATCGTGTGCACCGCCTCGGTCACGCGGAACGAGCAGCGATAGGCGACGCCTCCCGGCGGCTTCGTGGTGTAGACACCGTCGACTTCGACGTGCGCTGCTTCCATGTCGTAGGAACCCGTACAGACACTGAACAGGCCAGCCGGGAAACGCGACGGATTGGCCGCTGCATCGAAGGCACCGTGGTCGGCCACCACCTTGACGCGCAGCGCCCTGATCTTGCCGTCCCGATTGGCTGCGAGTTCAGCATGGATGTGATAGTCGCGGGCAAAGGAATCAGCCTGCAAGTTCTCGGAGCGATCCTCGATCCACTTGATCGGCTTCTTGTGTTTGAGCGTCGCATAGGTGGCGATGACGTACCCGGGGTAGACCGGCACCTTGCCGCCAAAGCCTCCTCCGATATCGGGCGAAATCACGCGGATCTTGTGTTCTGGAATCCCCGTAACCAGCGAGAAGACCGTCCGGTGCGCGTGTGGAGCCTGCGAGGTCATCCAAATCGTCAGCTTGTCAGTTGCTGGATCGTAGTTGGCGACGCAGCCGCAGGTTTCGATCGAAGCGACGTGAATCCGTGGTATGTACAAATCCTGAGCGACGACGACCTCCGCTTCTTGGAAGATACGATCGGTCTTTTCCTTGTCTCCTGCTTCCCAATGCCAAATGTGGTTCGTCTTCTGCTCTCGATCAGGGCGCACCAGCGGCGCGTCCGGCTCGAGCGCCTCGAAGGGATCCAGCACCGGCGGCAGCGGCTCGTACTCGACTTCGACTGCCAGCACGGCATCGGCGGCGACATAGCGATCAGTGGCGATGACCGCTGCTACTTCCTGTGCATAGTAGACGACGCGGTCAGTCGGCAAAACCATCTGTCGGTCGCCCATGAGCGTCGGCATCCACGCGAGATTGGCCTTGGCCAACTCTTCACCAGTGATCACGTCGATCACGCCCGGCATCGCCAGTGCTTTGGACACGTCGATGCGCTTGATGCGCGCATGAGCATATGGGCTGCGAACGATGTCCATGTAGAGCATGCCGGGCAGTTTGACGTCGTCGACATACGTGCCTTTCCCGCGAATGAACCGCGGATCTTCCTTCCGCTTGACTGGAACGCCGATACCGCGAACAGTTGTCGCTGTCATCGTTCATGCTCCTCCCACACCTGCTGTTGCGCTTTCGCGCATCTTGCGTGCCGCGTACTGGATCGCCTTGACGATGTTGACATAGCCGGTACAGCGGCAGAGGTTGCCAGAAATCGCCGCACGGATCTCTTCCTCAGTTGGATCAGGATTTTCCGCGAGCAACGCGACGGCGGTCATCATCATTCCCGGTGTGCAGTAGCCGCACTGCAGTCCATGCTCTTCCCAAAAGCCTTCCTGGACGGGGTGCAGCTGGCCATCACGCTCCAGCCCCTCGACGGTCAGGATCTCGGTTCCGTCAGCTTGTACGGCGAAGACCGTACACGACTTGACGGGGCGCCCATTCCAAATGATCGTGCAGGCACCGCAGCTGCTCGTGTCGCAGCCGATGTGCGTGCCCGTGAGGTCGAGGACGTCGCGAATGAAATGGACGAGCAAGAGCCGCGGTTCGACTTCTGCAGTGTAGGTTCGTCCATTGACGGTAACGGTGATCGGCACACGTTCCATGCTCTGCCTCCCTCATCCGTTGGCCTGTGCTCGCTCGAGTGCCCGGCGCAAGGCGCGGAACGTCATTGTCCGGGCAACCGCTCGTTTGTAATCCGCTGGGCCGCGTAAGTCGCTGACCGGATCGGTTGCCTGTGCTGCCAGTTCGGCTGCTTCCCGGAACAGCTCATCGCTCGGCTGCTGGCCGATCAGCACCTGCTCGGCTGCGGTCGCACGGAGCGGCTTATAGGCCAGATTGGTCAAACCGATACCTGCCTGGACGATGCGCCCACTTTCGTCCAGTGCCAAAAACGCTGCCGCCGCGGCGATCGCGTAGTCGCCGACTTTCCGCTCGAATTTGAGATACGCTCCTCCCGAACGTGGCGGAGGGGCCGGGATACGGATTTCGGTGAGCAGCTCGTCGGGTTCGAGCGCAGTCACGAAGGTGTCCACGAAGAACTCATCGATCGGGATGACGCGTTCCCCCTTGGGACCGGTGGCAACGACCTGTGCCCGGAGTGCGAGCATGGTTGCCGGGTGGTCGTTGGCCGGATCACCGTGTGCCAAGTTACCCCCGACCGTGGCCAGGTTGCGGACCAGCGGATCGGCGATCACCAGTGCGGTGTCGTGGAGGATCGGGTAGCGCTCGCAGATCAGGGACGAACGCTCCAGGCTCGATTCGCGCACCAGCGCGCCGATACGCAGGGAACCATCGCGCTCTTCGAGAAAGTCGAGCCCTGGTACGCGATTGATGTCGATCACGTAATTCGGTTCAGCCAGCCGGAACTTCATCATGGGAATGAGACTTTGCCCGCCGCTCAGAACCTTGGCGTCGCTTCCGAGTTGAGCGAGCAGCGAGACCGCTTCCTCTACGGACGATACCCGGCGATAGCGAAATGGTCCGGGAATCATCACCGATGCTCCTTCCGCTCTGCTCCGGTTCAGCACCGCTCGACCGTGGCCAGCGTGCTTCACGTTCGGTGAACTTCCGGACGACGTCCTGGCCAGAAAGCACGGGGGGACCCCGACCGGTGTTCAGCAGAAATACTCTCCGCTGACAGCGAGTATAAGGGAGAGGTTTCCTATGGAGGAACCCTCCGATCGGAGGGTGTTCATCCCCTCCGATCGGAGGGTATCTCGGAAAGAAGAGCAGTCAGTGAGGGAGAGGGCGGAACGGTATCGTGGCGCCCCGAGTCGGCAGGCATGCGACTCGTCTCCTCACTCGCCTGCCGAGGACGCCGTCGTTGCCATCGTGACCTGCTCGGGCGTCTCCAAGCCGAGATGCTGAGCGAACCACTGCAGGATTCGCGTCAAGAGATCCCGCTGGTGGTTCCGTTCCTCGAACCCGTGCTTCTCACGCGGGTAGGTCACGAGTTGGCAAGGTTTTCCGAGGATCTGCAAGGCCCGGTAGAACTGGATGCTTTCGCAGACGCTGACTCGCTCGTCCTCTTCTCCGTGAGCGATGAGCACGGGGGTTCGGACTCGCTGCACGTAACGGATAGGTGAACGTTCCCAGTACGGCTCAGGATCGTCGGAGGGTGACCGCTCGAAATACGACAGATTCGCCGAAGGGATGTCGCCGAGGTTGTTATCGCTGATCAAGTTGCAGAGACCGGCTCCCATGAAGGCGGCACGGAAGCGGTCGGTCTGGGTGATCGTCCAGGCTGTCAGGTACCCTCCCCAACTCCATCCGCTCACACCGAGGCGCGAAGGATCGGCCAGTCCAGCCGCGATCAGCGCCTCGACGCCGCTGACCACGTCCCGGTACTCACCGCCTGCCACATCGCCGAACAGCGCATTGATCCATTCTGTGCCACGGCCGGTGCTGCCCCGCGGATTGGGGAGGAGGACTGCACAGCCGCGCGATGCGAGCGGTTGTGCCCAGTCGTGCCAGGATCCGGCGAACTCGTTGGCCCATTGACTTGTCGGACCGCCGTGAATCTGCACGACGAGCGGATACGGGGGACTTGCCGTCCCGTCTCGGGGGAGAACGAGAAGCCCTTGCACGGTCACTCCGGGGTCGCTCGTCCATTCGATGCTGCGGACTGGGCAGAGTTTGGCTTCGATCTCTGGGTGGAGCTGGGTTCGTCGCTGCGGAGTGTAGTTCTCGGGGGATATGTCGTTGGAGACGCGCCAGCACCACACGTCCGGCACATGCTCCGCATCAGACCACACCCCCGCCCACCTCGTGCCGTCCCTGCTCCCGCTCACCCTCCCGTGCCAGCTTCCCGTCGTCCGCGGGCACAGCAGGCGCCGTTCTCCGTCCCATTCCAACCGATAGACCCGTGCGTCCAGTCCCTCGTACCCCACCATGACCAGCGCTTCGCCTCGGCAAAAGGCGCCCAGATGCTCGACTGTTCCCCCATATGCCGCCGTCAGGCACTCCGGCTCACCTCCCCTCACACGCCGTCGGAAGACCGCTTCTCCGTGCACCACCCGCCCCAGCGGGCCGCGATAGGCCAACCACTCGCCGTCAGCCGACCATACCAAGTCCTCCGCGACGCCGCGCATCGTGAAGAGTTCACGGTACTCGCCACGCTCGATATCCAGCAGCGCCACGCTGGTCACCCGGAACAGATCGTCCACTCGCGGGGTTCCACTCACCGCGAGAGCTAGTCGAGCACTGTCCGGTGCCCAGGCATATGCCCATACCTGCACGCGTTCCGGCGAGACGACCCGCGCCGCACGCGTCCGCACATCGAGAAGCCATAACCGCCGATACTTCCAGTCGGCATCCCACACGCGCGCATCGTCGCGCCGCTCGCGGCGCTGTCTCTCTTCCTCGGTCTCCGGTTCGACCATGAGGAACGCGAGAAACCGCCCATCAGGAGACCAACTGAGGCTATCGATCTCTCCCGCCTGGTCGAAAACGCGAAGCGCCTCGCCTCCGTTCCGCGGTATGAGATAGATACTGGTTTTCCCACGTTCAGCTCGATCGGACAAAAACGCGATCCATGTGCCGTCAGGCGACCAGCGCGGTTCCCGATCGTGCCAGAGTCCACTCGTGAACTGGCGAGCGTCTCCCTCCGCGAACGGCACGATCCAAAGGCTGCTCCGCCAATGCTCCTCCTCCCGACTGACCGGGCGAACCACATACACGATCGTCTCTCCGTCCGGGGCCACCTCGACATCGAAGGGACGGCGCATCGCGACCAATTCATCGACCGTAAGAGTGGTTGCTTCCTTCTCGCTCACCTCCACCTCCTCGTCGCGGAGATCTATGCGGGATATGTCGTGAGGAGCTCGTCAGGCCCCTCTCTGCCGTCTCGCCTCGTAGTCTTCCCACGTGTCGATGTCCCCCGGCATCGACTCCTCGATCTCGACCACGTACACGCGCTCACGATACCGATCCACCAGCTTCCACGCCGCCTTCTCACCCCGCAGTCCTCTCAGTTCCGCAAAGAGCGAACGATCGAAGACCAGCGGATGCCCCTCCCCGTCTCGGTACCGTGCCACCGCGATCGCTGCCGCTGAACGCTCCCACCCCGCGATCACTCGCTCGATCGTTTCCGCCCGCATACCCGGCTGGTCACCGAGGAGAATCACCACCGCATCGAGTTCGCTCTCCTCCAGCGCCGCAAGCCCGCTCCGATACGATGCTGCGCATCCTTCACCCGTCTCATCCGGAAAGACGATCCGCGCACACCCCAGCCGCTCGCCCGCCCGCTTGCCGAGCGCTTCAGCCACCTCTGGCCGCAACACCACGGCGACCACCGCCAGCCGCCCGGCACGACAGACCTCCTCCACGACCGCCTCGACGAGCGTGCGGCTATTCCATGGCAACAACTGCTTCGCACGCCCCAGACGCTCCGAGCGTCCTCCCGCGAGGATGATGGCGCCGACTCGCTTCTCCCTCGTCACCGTAACCAGCCCCGCTGATTCGCCATCATCACCGCTTCGAGCCGGTTGCGGGCACCCAACCGCCGCAAGATTTCTTGTACATACCCTTTGACCGTATTCTCGCTCAGGAACAAACGCTCCGCAATCTCCCGGTTCGACAGCCCTTGCGCGATGAGCCGCAAAACGGAAAGCTGGTGCGGTGAAAGCGGAATGTCCGTCATCACCTTGCGATTCCGCAAGCGCTCCACCACGACCGATGCCACTCGCGGGTCGAGCACTGCTTCCCCACGTGCGATCATCTTGAGACTCTTCTTCAGGTCGAAGTGCACGATGTCCTTGAGAACGTATCCCTGTGCACCAGCCAGCACACACCGGTAGACGAGTTCTTCGTCACCAAACGCGCTGAGAATCAAGATCCTCGTTTCCGGTACGCGCTCCCGGATCAACCGACAGACATCATCGCCCTGCATGGAAGGCAATCGCACGTCCACGATGACGACATCCGGGCGCACCGCATCGACCATCGCCACACCGCTCGGCCCGTCGGCAGCCTCTCCCACCACCAGGAAGTCCGGATCGTCGGCGAGGATGTGCTTGAGGCCGTTCCGCACGATCTCGTGATCGTCTATGATGGCCACGCGCAGTGGCTGCCAGCTCACACCTGCTCCGCCCATCGTGGCTCAGTTGGTATCACCGCCCGAACGACGAACCCGCCATCTTCGCCGTTGTACCACGAGAGTTCCCCACCGACCGCTTCGGCTCGCCGGCGTATCGAGCGCAACCCGAAGCGTCCGGCCGCTGGCACCGAGACGAGCGAGGTAGGCGGTATCCCACAGCCATTGTCCTGCACGACGAGGATGACCGATCGTTCGGTGAAGTGCAAGCTCACGATGGCGAGATCCGCCCCCGAATGCCGACGAACATTCGTCAACGCCTCGCACGCGATGAGGAAAATCGCGTCTTCGCACTCCGGAGGCAACCGACGCGGCTTCCCCTCGATCACCAGTTCGACCCGCAAGTCATCGCTTCGGTACCCCTCGACCAGCTGTCGGATGCGCTCGACGAGTTCGCCCCCACCGACTGGCATCTCAGCCAAATCGTAGACGACCCGGCGTACCTCGGCTGCCCCCCGCGCGGCCAATTCCCGGATGCGGTCGAGCGCACGCAGTACCGGCTCCCGCACATCCGGCTGGTCCCGACACCACGTCGCCTCGATCCCGATACCGAACATGATCTGCGCGACTCGATCGTGCAAGTCCGCCGCGATCCGATTCCGTTCCTGATGGAGGAGCGCCTCGACCCGCGCTGCATCGAGGCGCGCATGCAGCTGTTGGAGATCAGCGATCATTTGTCGCTGCCGCTCGTAGAGCCGTGCATTTTCGATCGCGACCGCCACCTGGTTCGCGAACGTACTGAGCAACCGCTCGTGACGCGCGTCGTAACCGGTGGGGCGATTCGCCACACCGATCATCCCGATCGTTTGCTGCCGTACTCTGAGCGGAACCCCCAAGAACGTCTCCACCGGTGGATGTCCCCGCGGGGCACCACGATGCAGGGGATCGTTGCGAACGTCGTTGGAGATATTCGGTCGCCCCTCGAGGATCACCACGCCGAAGATCGTGCGGCGAATCGGGATCTTGCGGAACCGCTCGTAGAAATCCGATCGATCGGGGACGAAACCGCGGATGGCCGCGACGTCCATCGTCTCTGGTCCGTCGACCAATCCGACGAAGCCGAAGGCGGAACTCGTCAAAGCTAAGCAGTACTCGAGCGCCCGATCCATGACTGCACTGAGCTCGCGCAGGCTCGCGATCTCGACGGATATGGCGTAGAGCGATTCGAGTTGTGCCTGCCAGTCATCTCGCTCAGCGGTCGGACCCAACTCCGGGAAACGCGTGATCATCGATGACCTCCAGCTGCGCGCAGTGTACCATGCGCCTGTCCCGTCTCCGCTCACCTACCCGTATCGCGCGACATCGGGTACGATCGGCAAGGTGCCGGGGCATACCGGGAGGTAGAACGCGATGTCGGCTGTCGATTGGCTTCGTGAGCGCTTGAGCGACCGCACGTTGTTCGATCATTCCTGCCAGCCGCCAGAGCGTCTTTCCACCCGCATTCCCCCCGACTACCTCCGACGCTGCTTCTTGCCTGAAGCGCTTCCGGACACGTTGCGGCAGATTCCCTACACGGTCGCCTATCGTCTCGCCCTGCGTTGGCTCGCCCAGTGTCTCGGCTGCGATCCGACCGAGGAAGCCATCCTCCACGCCCGAGCCGAACGCTCGCTCGAGGAATACGTTCAGCTGCTTGCCGAGGACGCTCGACTCGGCCCCGCCTGTGCACTGCTGTCAGCGGACGAACGCGTCTACAGCCCGACCGAATGGGCCGCCCTCGTCCAGCGGCCAGTCGCTCAACTCGTCGCAGTCGAACCGCTCGCTGAGAAGCTGCTTCCGCACTGCACCTCCTGGGACGAACTGCGGACGCTCTTGGCACAAGCGCTCGCCGAAGCCGTCGGACGAGGCGCGGTCGCGCTCATCAGTGATTTCCCGCAACGAACGTCCCTCGCTATTCAACCCATCGATGTCGCTACGGCCGATCGGTCTTTTTACGAAGCTCGTGCCGAGATGGACGCCGGCCTCTTCCAGCAGCTCCGCCATCGCCGGCTCTTGTATGCCATCTTCTGGGTCGCCCTCGAAGTCGCTGCTGAGCTGACCGTTCCCCTGCAAATCGTGTTACCGAGGTATCCGACTCGGGATCCTCATGCCGATGACCCCGCATATCTGCGGACGGTGCTCGATGAACCCCGTTACCAACACGTTCCGATCGTCCTCGTGAGTCCGTTGCGGCTTCACCCGCACGCTATCGCACTCGCTCGTCAGTATCCGCACGTCCTCCTCGATCCTGGACCGAGTTTCCTTGCCTACCCTGGTTTAGCCCGTGCAATGATCCGCGAGTTGGTCGCGAGCGTACCGACGCTCAAGCTTCTCGCCTCCACTGGGGGACATTTTCTTCCCGAGCATCAATGGTTCGTCGCTCGGGTGTGGCGTCTCGCACTCGTCGAGGCACTCGGCTCGCTCGTCGAGGACGGGCTACTCACCCTCGCCGAAGCCGAAATGGACGCCACGCTCATCCTGGCGGGGAACGCCCAGCGAACGTATCGCTTCCCACGATGACCATGCCTGGGAGGGTACCGATGCAAGACGAGCTCGCGCAGCGACTGACCCGCTTTCGCCACGCGTTGTTCTCGAGCGGTATCGACGTCGCGATCGTCGGGCCATCCGCCGACTTCCGCTATCTCACCGGCCATCCTGCCACATCGAGCGAGCGCCTGCTCGCACTCGTCGTCCCGCAGGCAGGTGAGGTTTTTCTCTTGGTTCCGGAATTGGAATCGACGCGCTTTGGCGAAACATTACCGTTCGCCTTGCGGACTTGGAGGGACGGCGAGGATCCCATTGGCCTGCTCGCAGCGCACTTGGAGCACCTCGGAGTCGGAACGATCGGTGTCAACGACGAGTTCTGGGCCGCCTTCCTCCTGCCTCTCCAGGCTGCACTACCGACTAGCCGCTTCACCCGCGTGAGCCCGATCCTGCAGGCATTGCGACGCATCAAGAGCGCCGCGGAAATCGCCCTGGTGCGCGAGGCAGTCGCACGGGTCGACGCCGCCTGGCAACGGTTCTGCGGGAGCGAGTACCTTACCGGTCGCACCGAGCGGCAGGTCGCGCGCCGTCTCACTGAGCTCCTCCTCGAGGAAGGCCTCGACCACGTCGCATTTTGTATCGTCGCCAGTGGCCCCCATGCCGCATCGCCGCATCACGAGCCGACGGATCGGATCATTCAGGCCGGTGATCCCGTGGTCATCGATGTCGGGGGTCCCTATCATGGCTACTTCGCTGACCTGACCCGAACACCGGTCGCTGGTTCCCTGGGCGACCCGGATTTCGCCGCCGCCTACGAGGCCGTACTGGAGGCCCAACAAGCAGCTCTCGCCGCTATGCGACCGGGGGCGAGCTGCGAGGACATCGACCGGATTGCGCGGGACGTCCTCGCGACGCATGGCTTGGCCGAAGCCTTCCTCCATCGTCTCGGCCATGGTCTCGGCCTTTCCGTCCACGAGCCGCCTTACCTCGTTCAGGGCAATCCCGAACGCTTGGAGCCCGGCATGATCGTCACCGACGAGCCCGGTGTGTATCTCCGCGGTCGTTGGGGGCTCCGGATCGAGGATGTCGTGCTCATCACCACCGAAGGCGCCGAGCGGCTCACCCGCGCCCCGCATGACCTTCTCGAACTTCCCTGAGGGCTAGCTCAGGGCGACCATTCCCCGGCGATGACGATCGTATTGCCTCCCCGCCGCTTGGCGGCATACAGTGCTTCGTCAGCTGCTCGCAACAATGTTTCGGGTGTGTCACCATGCTGCGGGGAGACCGCTACCCCGAGCGAGATCGTCAGGGAAACGACCTCGTCGCGCACCTGGAAGGACGCGTCGGCGACCGCTCGTCGTAAGCGCTCAGCGATGTCGTGCGCCACCGAAATATCCACTCCAACGAGGACCACCGCGAACTCGTCACCGCCGTAGCGGGCCAAGAGGTCACTCGGTCGGAGCGAGCGCGCCAGTCGCTCTGCGACCGATTGCAGAAGTGCATCGCCGAACAAATGGCCTTTGGTATCGTTGAGAGCCTTGAAACCGTCGAAATCGATCAGGATCACGGCGACATGCTCGACACGCCGATCGCGTAGAGCACGGCGCAAGTGATCGAGCAGGGCTCGGCGGTTCGGCTGTCCTGTCAGCGGGTCGGTCAGTGCCTGCCGTTCGAGTTGCTCGGTCAGTTCCACCTGGCGCATCAACAGCTCCAAGTGCACCGCCACGTTCAGGGCGAGACGCAAGTCCTCCTGATCCAGCCGGTGACCGCGCCGGCTCTCGATGTTGAGCACTCCGATCGGCTTGCCCTCCCGACGCAGGACAGCCACGACTTCGCTCTCCATCGGCAGATCCGGTTGCGGATCGAAGTAATCTGGATCTTGTCGAACATCGACAACGAGCTGAGCACGATTCTCACGCACTGCGCGTCCGGTCACGCCGCGATCGGCTCGCCACTCGTTGAACGTCAGACCACCCTCCACGCGGATCGCCCGGCCGACGAATCGTGTACCGTCGGCGCTCAGCAGCGCCAAGCCCACGAGTGCATAACCGAACTCGCGCTGGAGACGGTCCGCCACCATTTCGAAGGCCGAATCCAGATTGCGATCCTCCGAGACCATACGGGTCAAGTCGTGCAGGAGCTCCAACTCCATGAGACGGCGTCGCTCGAGCGTCACGTCTCGGAGTACCAGTTGAACTTGTGGGTACCACGCGCGCGTGCTCATCGGTAACTCGATGACACGAGCGTGAAAATCGATGATGCGGAGGTGCTTGTCCAGCGTCAGCACAGGGATAGTCGCTTCCGCTGCTGGAGCACCGACCGGACGCTGGCACCATTCCTCCCACGGTATCGGCGCGAGGGATCGCACGATCTCGAGCAGCCGGGTACCAGCCAGCTGTTCTGGACGCTCGTATCCCAAAAGTCGAGCGGCTGCCCCATTGGCTAATCGCACGGTCCCGTTCAGCTCGCAGAGCAGCACCCCGACCGGTTGTTCTTCCACCAACGCGCGGTACTGCTGCTGGTTCAAGATAAGTTCCCGCCTGACCTCGCTGATCGCCCAGGCAGTCGCCAACGCCTCCGCAGCCGCATCGAACAAGGCGATCTCCTCGCGCTTCACGTCCTCGTATCGCTGGAAATAGATCGAAAGCAACGCAGCGACGCGACCAGTCCGACGCACTGGCACCACGATACCCGCTTCCAGTCCGCATGCGCGGCGCACCGCGGCGTCGGTGATCACCCGCTCATCCATCGAATCAGCGCGCATGTCCACCGGTTGCACGACCGATGCCAGCACCCGCTGCACCAGTTCTGCCGCCCGGCCCTGAGCACGCTCCTCCACCTGGCGGACGAACTCCTCCGGCAGGCCCACGGATCCTTCGCAAACCAGCCGGTTTTGCTCCCACTCGATCCGCCACAGACCGAGTGCCGGGACATCGAGGATGCGCTGCAAAAGCACGAGGCTCCGTTGCACCCAATCAGGACTCAGCTCAGCTAATAAGGCGAGGTCGGTTTCGACCTGTCGGAGCGCGTTGAATCGCAGGAACTGGCGGCGTTCTCGCTCCTGTTCGCGCGACTCCAGCGCACGTGCGAGCGCGAAGATGCGCTCCAAGTCGACCGCGGTTACCGGATCGTACAGCACGGCACCGAAGCCAGCAGCCAGGAGTTCCGGTGTCGCTCCGCGCTCGCTCCGCACCAGGGCAACGACGAGCAGGCCGGAACTGGCCGCTCGCGCGAACTCCCATACGTGCGGGGTCGAAAGATCCGCATCGAGAAGCACCACCCGGACGCCCGGCGGACGAGCTCCCCCGGCCGGAGAAACCCACGCGTCCCGCTCTTCGACACGGTGCACACCCAGTTCCTGCGCGAGCCGCGCGATCGCTCCTCGCCGAACTGGATCCCGATCGATGATGAGGAGGTCGAGATCGTCCCACGCCATTACAGGAACAGTCCCATGAAACCCTTCCCTCCCAAGACGTACCGAGATCGTATCCGACCGTACATCAAGGTGCTGTAGGACTTTCTTCCTATCTCGTCAGCGCGCTGTGCTATTCCGAGAGCGAGGGTTTCGCTCGAGGCTTCCGGTGCTCGGCTCCAGCCGTCTCGAACAGCTCTTCGCCGCAAAACCGCCAGAGTTCCGGAGCCCACCAGCGTGACGCCACCGCCACCAGGACGCAGCCGACCCCGCCGATCACCATGGCTCCGGCTGGCCCCACAGCACTCGCGAGCACACCGGCTTGGAACTGTCCGAGTCGCGGGCCGCCTGCCGCAAAGACCGCGGCAATCGCTCCCACCCGGCCTCGATAGGCATCAGGGGTCGCCAACTGCCGGACGGTATGGCGAAGCGCCAGAGCGACCGCGTCCAAGGCTCCGGAGAGAGCCAGCAGAAAGAACGACAAGACGAACAGGCGGCTCATGCCGAAGACGGCCAGCGCCGCCCCATACCCGACGACGACCCAGGCAACCACTCGACCCGGCCAGCGCGGTGTCGGCAGGAGGGCGAACAGTCCTGCCCCGACGATCGCTCCAGCACTGGGGGCCGCGAACAAAAGCCCGAGTCCCTCGGGCCCGACCCCGAGAACGTCGCGAGCGAACACTGGGAGAAGACCCGTCGAGGAAGCCAGAAGGACCGCAAAAAAGTCGAGGAGCATCAGCTGCCAGAGGAGCGGACGGTGGCGGACGAAGCGCAACCCGTCGATGAAGGCAGGCCACCCCCTTCGTTCGAGTTTCGGCACGGGCAGATCGCGCCGCATCGCCAGCAGGGCTGCGACCACCGCCAAATAGCTGGCGGCATCGACCCACAGTGCGGCGGCCACATTCACCCGTGCGATCACCAGCCCACCTAGGGCCGGCCCAGCGATCGCCGCCACGTCCCAGGCCAGGACATTCAAGGCCAGCGCACTGGCGAGTCGTTGGCGGGGTACCAGCAAGGGAATGAGAGCTTGACGAGCCGGCGCATCGAAAGACATGGCTGCTGCCGACGTGAAGGCGAGGAGATACAAAAGGGGCAGCGACGTCATCCCTAGTGAGACCACGAGTGCGAGCACACCCAGAAGAAACGCGGCCGTCGACTGCGTGAGCAAAAGAAGCCGGCGCCGATCCATCTGATCGGCCAACGTACCACCGAAGAGCGAGAGCACCATGGTCGGGATCGCTCGCACCAGAGCCAGGCCACCGAGCTGTGCCGGCGATCCTGTCAGGTCATAGACCAACCAGCTCAGTGCGACGGTTTGCATCTGCGTGCCGAGCATGGAGACGAACTGTCCGGCCCAGAGCAACCGGAACTCCCGGAACCGGAGCGCGACCAACGCCTCTCCCCAGCGAACGCGCACCTGCCTGCCCCCACCCGACAGCGACCGGATAGCCATGCCGGCGAGCTGCGACCGATGGTACACTGCCGGCGAACGAAAGGGTCGTCTGCATGCACGCTCTCGCGGCGCGCGCTGTCCTCTACGGTTCCCTCGGTGCAGTCGGCACCGCCATCGTGGTCGGTGTCCCTACGGCGCTCATCCCCAATCCCGTCTTCGGTCGCATGATTCCACCGGACCGACTCGACTACCTGGTTTTCGCCGCGACCGTCATCCTCGCTGCGGCCCTCGCCGCGACCTATGCCTGGCCACTCGCCTGCCCGCTTCCGGAACGGCGGATCGCTGCCGGCTCCCTCGCCACCTTCTTCGCAGTCGGGTGTCCGACCTGCAACAAGCTCGTGTTGCTCCTGCTCGGTAGTAGCGGGGCCGTTCAATGGTTTGCCCCTCTGCAGCCGTTCCTCGGTGTTGCCGGACTTGCCTTGTTGGCATCGGCTCTCCTCTACCGGCTGCGCCTACTCGGTCGACCGTTCCTCGCGAACCAAGCGAAGCGTGCCGCCGTCGACTGACCGAGCTAGAAGTCCTGATTGCGGTCACCTTTGCTCGCTCGCCTACTCGTCGCGCTGCTGGTGTAGCGGGTTCCATCGGAGATCTGAGGATAGAGCAGGGCGCAGCGACCCCGGACACATGCCCGTCGACCGTCTCTAGCCGAAAGGCAGCTAGTCCTACTCAGACCCAACAAAGATCTGCAGTCGTCGGGATCACCTCCCCTTTTCCTCTTTTCCTTCCTCGAGAGTCGTCCCCTGAGCGCGATCCAACACGCAGCTCTTTGTCCTCTCCTGCCCTCAGGAGCCTCTTCGTGCATGGTGCACGACGCCACTCGTTCGCGTCGATCAGTGCTCCGATTCACTGATCGAGAAGATGCGGAGTGGTCAGTGCGCTGCGGCGAGACGTCCCGTCGGTCGGGATTTTCCACGTCCCGAGCCTGTCAGGGCATCTTCTGGCCTTTACAGTGCTGCTCTCCGCTCTTGCACGTATGACACCTCCCGTGTATACTCTGTGCGGTGAACGGCGTATGGGCCGCTAGCTCAACTGGTAGAGCAGCTGACTCTTAATCAGCGGGTTGGGGGTTCGAGTCCCTCGCGGCCTACCACAAAAAACCGCATCACGACGCGGACACGAAACTGCAGTTCGATCGCCCGGACGTGAAAGCCCATCTCACCGCGTCGCTGTCAGTCGTGCCGTGATCGCCGTGTTCCGTACACGGGGTCGCTCAAGTTCCGCAGCCCCGCAAGCATCATCGTTCTGACACATTCCGAGCCTCCCGCGGCCTCGTAAACCCGCTCCGCGATAACCAGCGGCTCTCACGGACGACATCTCTCCACTCTTACCGACCGACCGGCCCCGTTCGATCGATTGCCGCACCGGAACTCGTCGCAGCCCACCGAAAACCTCTTCACGAGTGCACCGGTGACATGAGCGTTGGGACCAACAGTCACGCTCCACGACGAGTGACCGAGGATAGCCTTCGAGACCTCGCCGAAGCCCCTCAGCACGCCACGAGACCAACGAGGCAGCCAGGATACCGTACCCGGACGTGCGGCACCGTGCACGACACTCGTCGGTACCCGGCACGTACGGATCACTCGCGGAGTCACGACTCCGCTGGCATCACCGCCGATGCCCAAATCGCAGCCGCCTCACCTCCCAACAGCACCGGACCAGCGCAGCCGTCGCTCTATCCGGCTTCCGGGAGTGCTGCCTCCGCTATCATTCTTCTGCCGGGCCATGCTCGGTACCGAACGAGGAAGGGATGTCGCCGTGTATTCGCGCCGTTCCCTGCTGACTGGTTTTCTCCTGGCACCACTGCTCGCTGCCTGCGGACTGTCGCCAGCCAAGAACCGACACGAGGAACTCGTTGCTTGGCCGGCCCAAGATCGTTGGCCACCGATCTTCTACCAGGCTTCGACGGAGGCCCAGGAGGCATACCGCTACGCCGTGACCCATCCGGAGATCCTTCAGTATTTTCCCTGTTACTGCGGGTGTGTGGAATGGGGGCACCGCTCGGTCCTCGACTGCTCCGTCCGCGAGTTCCGTCCCGATGGATCCGTCGTGCTCGACAGCATGACCTTCGGCTGAGGAATCTGCATCGACATCACGCGTGACGTGATGCGGCTCACAGCAGAAGGACACTCGCTCCGCGCGATCCGCCAGTATGTCGAGGCGACCTACAGTAGCCTCGGTCCGGGCACCGAGACACCATGGCCGCCGGAGTGAGCTCATCAGGCAGACGACTCCGCATAGTATGCCAAGCCGAGTAACCCCGGTCCGGTGTGGATCGCCATCGCCGCAGTGAAGGGAGTGACGAACGATTCCACGACTCGGAATCGCTCCTCGATCGTCTGCCGCAGTTCCGCTGCTTCCTCGGCTGCTCCCGCGTGCAGCACTGCGACATGCACCGGCCGTTCACCCACGTCCTGCTCCATGCGACGCAGCATCGCCTCGATCGCTCGTCGGCGCGTCCTCACCCGCTCCAGCGAGACGATCTTCCCGTCCCGCAGTGTCAAAATGGGCTTGACCTGCAGCAGATCGACCGCGAGCTGAGCCAGCCACGGTGCACGCCCACTCCGCACGAGGTAGGTAACGGTGTCCAGCACGGCGAAGAACTGCACCTGTGACCGGAGCTCTTCGACTCGGCGCACGACCGTCGCCCAATCCGCCCCCCGCTCGGCCAAGCGTGCTGCCTCCAAGACGAGAAAACCTTCCGCCATGGTCGCTGCTCGGCTATCGACGACATGGATCGGAATCCGCTCGATTAGCCGAGCTGCCGCTGCCGCTGCCTGTACCACACCGGTCACACCGGAGGAGACGTGAATCGACACGATCCCCGTCGCGATGCGCGACAGCTCCTCGTACGCATCGAGGAACTCACCCACGGCCGGTTGCGCCGTGGTGAGCACTTCTCCCGCCTCCAGCCACGCGAATACCTCCTCCGGCTTCACATCGATACCATCGCGATAGACTCGCTCGCCGCGCACGATGCGCACCGGCACCACCCGGATGTGGTAGCGCTCGACGAGTTCGACTGGTAAACACGCGACACTATCTGTCACGACGGCGAGCACGGCACCTCAATCCTCCACTGCGGGAGGCCACCGCTCCTCGTCACGATCCAACCAGAATCGCCGCCAGAGAACGAGCCGCCGAGCGACCGGATCACGCGGAAGCCGCCGTCGGTTCGCCTCCAGTCGCTTGACGATCGTGATCGCAAGCATACCGAGACTGCCCCGCAGTGCTGCTTCGGATCCACCGAGCGCGATGATCACGCCGGGTAAGGACAGGAGCCCGAGCAACGCGACGACCGGAGTGCGCCGCACGAGCCTTCCAATGGCCAACGCGGCGAGCACGACGAAGACTCCTGTCGGGAAGATGACGAGCAGGAATCCGAGAAACGGACTGATCCCGCGTCCACCGCGAAAGCCGAGCCACGGTGACCAGTTGTGGCCGACAACGGCTGCCAAACCACACGTCATAGCCAACTCCGCACTGGCTCCGAGCTGGAGGGGCAGTACGGTCGCGAGGTACCCTTTTAGGACGTCGATCAGACCGACCGGAACCACCGCCCAGCGCGCGACCAGATAGTAGACCCCCGAGCCGCTTACCGTCGGCGAGCGCTCCCGCAGATCGACACCTGCCAGGAGTTGGGCAGCGATTTGAGCGGTCGGCACGGAGCCGAGGAGATATCCTGTGAGCAGCAGAAGCACGCTCTCCATGTCGGTACTCCTATTGTCTATGAGTATAGAAACAGAGCCCTCGCTTGCTACAATCGACCTGAACGAGACGGGCACGAGGCAGCAGCGTTGAGCGATGGATCACCCGTTCGCTGAGCACGCGACGCGAAAATCGGAACTCGTCCATCAGCGTTGGGACGCCTGCGCCTTCGTGGCAGCACTCGAGGCCGCTGTGCTCGCGCTCGGGGAGCACGCCGCGAGTCTCGACGCGTTGAACGTGTTCCCGGTCGCCGACCGCGACACCGGCACGAATCTCTTGTTGACCGCTCAGGCAGCTCTACGGGCCGCCCGCGCGGCGAGCGACACGAGCCTGGCTGCGGTGACGCGTTCTGCAGCCCATGCTGCACTGCGCGCCGCACATGGCAACTCCGGCGTCATCCTGAGCCAGTTTTTCCGCGCTTGGGCCGAGATCGCTGCACAACGCGAGTACCTCGATGCAGCAGCCATGTCAGCCGGCTTCGCCCGAGCCGACACGCTGGCTCGGCAGGCACTGTTGCAGCCGGTGGAGGGCACGATGATCACCGTTCTTCGCGCAGCCGCGGAAGCCGCCCAAGAGGCAGCAGCCAATGGTCTCCCGCTCGCCGAACTTTTGGCGCATGTCCGCGACGCCGCCCTCGCCGCGGTCGCTCGAACCCCAGAACTCTTGCCGATTCTGCGCCAGCAAGGTGTGGTCGACGCTGGTGCACAAGGGCTTGCCGTACTCCTCGATGCGTGGGCTGCAGCCGCTCGCGGGGAACGCCCTACACTCGCGCCGATGCGGACGACAGCCCCACCGACCCACTCAGGCGCTGGCGACCCGCACGGGTACTGTTTCAACGCGTTGCTGCGTGTTCCGAGCGACCGACGCAACGAGCTTCTCCAAACGCTGGCGTCGTACGGCGAGTCGATCGAACTCGTCGGTGATGACGCGCTACTGCGTGTGCACCTCCATACCCAGCAACCAGATCTGGTCATCGAGTGTCTCCGTGCGTACGGCAGGCTCGATTCGCTGGCCTTGGAACGGCTCTCTGCGGATGGACAGGACACGATCATCGCGGAACCGCGACAATCCGCCCTGCTCGTCTTGTCTCCTGCGCCGACTATTCGGGCATGGGCTCATCGGTTAGGAGCACTGGCTCTCGCTCCGAGTCCAACGCTCACCGAACCCTCGCGGTTAGCTGCTCGACTCGCCACGCTGCCGGTCGATCGGCTCCTCGTGCTTCCTGCGCGGCAAGAGGACGCAGCGGTGGCTCGAGAAGCAGCCCGTCAGCTGGAACGACCGAGGCTCATCGTTCTCCCAACGCAATCGCTGGCTGCTCAGTTGACTGCCCTCCTGGTCTACGAGCCAGGCCATGAGGATCACGCTGAAGAAAAACTCCTCGATCTTCTAGCACGCCTGCGGACAGTCGAGATCGACCAGGAAGGTACGCCCGAGACACCACGGTGGATCGCTCGTAGCGGTACGTGGCACGCAATGCATCCAGCGCTGGAGGAAGCACTCCGCGCGGGGCTCGCACATCTCCATGCCCAGGAAGCTGACCTCTGCACCCTCGTCATCGGCGAGGCGATCGGCGACGTCACAGGGCTCCACCGAGCCGTTCGTGACCAGTGGCCGCATCTGGAGATCGAGCTCTTCTGGGGACACCAACCGGCACCAGCACTCTCCATCGCGCTCGAGTGAATCGACGTCCGCTCGGTATGCGGTGAATACCGCCCCTCGCCAGAGACGGCTGGGATGGAGAGGAACGGGGTGTCCATCTCCCAGGAGGCGACTCCGTGCCCCAAGCCCACGCTAGCGTCCAGCAACTCGCGCACACGAGTCCATAGCAGCGAGAAAACGCCAGCGCAGTCGGCGAACGGTGGAAGCACTAGCGCTTCTCGACCCGTCATCTCCATCTACCCAACAGCAGTGGAGCGACCGCGAGACATCCGATCACTGTCCGTCCGCCGGATGGACACGCTCTGACGAAGGCTTCGCTGGTTCCACTCGATTCTTTTCGCGCAGCCAGCGGAGAAACAGCAGCCAGGCCAGTTCGCGTTGGTCGAACTGCGGCAGCAGTTCCGGAGACACCGGCGTTTCCAGCACACCCCGACGCGGCAATCGCTCGACGAGCCAGTTCGCGACCAGATCGGTCCGCTCACCCAACCGTGCCCGCGGAAGCAGCACGAACGCTCCCCCGTCAGCCAAAAGGACGATGCCGTCCCGGCTTTCCCCCCAGCCGACCACCGGCACGCCCCGCCGCCAGAGCGCAGCGATCAGTTCGGAGAGACCAGTTGTCCGCACGCTCGGACGCGTCTCCATCGCGCATGCTCCTTCGATCAGGAGCATCGGCAATCTTCGAGGAAGGCACTGTAGCACATTCGTCCCAAAGCGCCCCGCCGTCGGTCTCGACATTGTCTTTGAAGTCGGCCGCCTGTTCCCTGCAGCGGAACGAGCAGCACAGCATGGCGGTACGGCGAACGCGCTTGCACCGGCGATGCACCAGAACGGAAGTCACCACGTGGGGTATCCGCGAGAGCAAGTGCTCGACCCGCCAGATTGCCCGTAGACACACCACGCGCCGCGAGCCGACGCCACCAACGACGTTCACGCCAGCGATCCAGGCGATGCGTAACGTCGGGGAAGCGTTTCACGCTTCCCCGGTGAAGCCCTCGCCCGAGCACCTCGTACGATGAGGCCCATCGAGCGGCTCTCGATCCTCGCTCACCTGATCGTTACTCTCACTTCGAGGCCCCCGATGCATGGCGAGGCAACCACTCGGTTCGCCCCACGAGTCCGCGCGGGAACTCGAGCGAGCTCCGCACCACCGCGCCTCACCGCCCCATTGTATCGGAACTCTCTCGCATCCGGCGAAGGCTGGGATGCGAGACCACGCCGAGCCTCAGCGCGCAAAGGCGTAAACGAGGTAACCGACGGGAGAGCAGGTTCCGCGCCACTTATCCGTGCACGCCTTCTCTCGGCAGCGCGCATCGAAGGCAGCTCAGTTGCGTTGCCTGCCCCCCGATCACGAGTACCCGCGCGGACGAGACGAGCCGTCATCACGCCGCTCGTTCTCGAGCTATCTCCTCGTGTGGACAATGGAGAGCAACAGCCACGTTCCGCAATGTGGTCCGTAAACGCTCCGCTCGCGTGCTGCCTGCCGAAGCACTGATGCAGGACCACCGCTCGCGTCGCAACGCATCGCTGAGGTTGCGACCCCGCCCGCGGGTAGCAGCCGCTGCAGAATACCGCTCAGGTACGCTCCACTGCTGGACGAGCAGGAACACCTGCGCCATGCTGCCAGTCACGCTCGACACTATCACGGTCGTCCATTCAGTACCGCACCCTCACCAGTCCACCACCGGAAGAGCCAAACCAGGTGCTCCTGGTTTCGACCCCACCGCGTCCGGATAGTACCGCTGCAACAGAGCCAACCCGATCGCTGCTCGGCGGACTCGCTCCCGCCCCAACTGGACAGCCAGTTCCTCGAGATGCCGGCCCGACGGATAGATGTTCGGAGCGTTGCGGAGCCCGAACTTGAGATAGACGGGCGCGCACACGCGGACGATCTCCGCGATCTCGTAGTGGCGAACGAACCCTCCCACGTCGTCCGGCACCTCGACGTAGATGTCGAGCGGCACGTCGACCGCGGCGCGGATCGCCGCGAGCTGCGCCAGTGTGAGATCGGTCACCACGTTGTACGTGTCCGCTCCCAAGCGGACTAGCAACGCGACCGAGGCCGGGTTGGCTGCCCCCATGAGCACGCTGGTCTTGAACTGCATATCGCGCGGTAACTCACCCGCGCGCCGCATCTCGCTCGCCACCCAGAGCGCTCCCTCGTCAGCGAGCAGGACGCTCCGGATGCCCAATTCCGCTGCCCGCCGCACGTCCTCCAGGCAATGGACCAGCTGCTCCTGGCCGCGCAGCTTCGCACTCACCAGCGCCCCGGCCGGCGCCCGCGCCATCGCACCGGTGTCCCACCCCGCACTCGGTCGTGCGAAGAGGCTCACCTCCATCCCCTCGGCTGCTGCCAGCGTCGCCATCTCGCGGATCTCCTCGTCGGTCAGCAGCATCACGCCGCTTCCCTGTGAGATTCGGTGCACGACGATACCGTGCCGCTTGGCTTCCTCGATCACGGCAGCGAGAACACGCGGTCCCTCGGTGCTCGGAATCTCGACCCGATACTGTGCCCCGTCTGGAAAGCGCTTGGTGCTGGTCGGCAGATCATGGAGGTCACCGCGCGGCAAGCCCAGCCGCTCGAGAAACGCTCGTGTCCGCTCCACCCCTTACTCCCTCGCCTCCGACTCAACGGCGCGCTCGCCGGATTCGCGCCCGTCGCCGCTTCTGCCACATGTCCAAGGCCACCGCCAAAATGATCACCGTACCGGTGACCGCCTGCTGTGCATAGGTGCTGACCCCGAGAAGGACCATGCCATTCTCCAGGACACCCATGATGGCTGCGCCGAGAACAGCGCCCAGCACCGTACCCTCACCACCCATGAGGCTCGTGCCACCGATGATCGAGGCAGCGATCACGGGAAGCTCGAAACCGAGTCCAGCGGAGGGCTGCGCTGAGACGAGCCGCGCCACGAGGATCAGCCCGGCCAACGCAGCCAATGTCGAGCACAGGACGTAGACGAGCAGTTTTACGCGCTCGACCGGGATACCGGCTAAGCGGGCCGCTTCCGGATTTCCCCCGACCGCATAGATGTATCGGCCATACGTCGTGAAGCCGAGAAAGATCGTCCCCAGAATCGTCAGGACGACCATGATGATGACCGGCACCGGAACGATCCAGACGTAGCCTTGCCCGAGCCAAATGAACGCCTGGTAGTCGTACGGCACAGTGACCGGATATCCCTTGGTGAGCACGTAAACGAGCCCGCGTCCGATGCTCAAGGTTCCGAGCGTCGCGATGAAGGGAGGGAGACCGACCCGCGTGATGAGCAGACCGTTGACTAGTCCCACCATAGCCCCGACCCCGAGACCAGCCAGCATCGCCAACGGCAGCGGAATCCCACGCTCCAGGAGCATCCCGGTCGAAAGACCAGCCAGAGCCAGCACCGAGCCCACCGAAAGGTCGATCCCACCCGTCAGGATGACCATCGTCTGCCCGATCGCCACGATGGCCGTCAGCGAGAAGGCGCGTGCCACTCCGAACAAGTTGCCAGTCGTCAAGAAGGCATCGGTCGCGACCGAGAGGAAGAGACCGAGTACCAGCAGCGCGACCAGGATGTTGAACTCGCGGAAACTGGTGAGCCGTTGCAGGAGCCGCCGCCCCGCTGCACCCGCCCGCACCTCTTCGGCGCGGCGCTCGGTCACCGAGACCGATTCGCCCAGGACCTGCTCCGGCTGCGGTGAACGACTGTCCATCTCGTCACCTATCCTCCCGACCCACGGGCTGCACCAGCACCGGCTTGCCCGGCCGCAGCGCGAGGACATGGACCGGAAGCGTGCGCTCGTGGACATACCGGACGAGTGCACCAGGGTCAGCCAGATTGGCCGCGAACATATCGTAGTGAAGGGGGATCAGGAGTTCGACCCCGATGTCCGCTGCCAGATGCGCTGCCTCCCGCACATCCAAGTTGCCCACGATGTCCAGCTGCTCGCGATACCAGTCCCGGCCATTGATCGGCAGCAGCGCGACCTGAGGTCGCAAGGCCCGCACCGTCTCGGCGAGACCTGCATAGACGATCGTGTCCCCGGCATGGTACAGGCGTACCCCGGCCAACTCGACCACGTAGCCGAGAAAGCGCGGTACCCCCTCGACTTCACCGAAGCGATACGCGTCAGCCGCATGCAGGCCATGCATAGCGGCGACCGGCCAGATCCGGACATCAGCCACGTCCTCGACTTGGCCCGGTCGCATTCCCCGCACGCGTTCGCGATCGATCCCGAGCGCGACGAGCTGGTCGACGATCGGCTCCGGGCAACCGAAACGCACCTTGGGCGCCGCCCGCGCGATCGCCGAACAGGTCGGCCCATCCAAGTGGTCCCAGTGCTCGTGCGTCACCAGCACGAGGTCGACCGCTGTGAGTTCCTCCGGCGCGACCATCGGCGGTATCAGCCGGTCCGGATGCGGCGAGAGGAACGGATCGATCAGCACGATTCGGCCCGATCCCGCGAGCGCGACACTGGCTTGCCCGAGCCACACGATCCCGAGCGAGTCGCGTCGCTGTGCCAGCCGCTGGAGAACCGCTGCGACCCCCTCCATCGTCCGCCTCTCATCCGCGTTCTGCTTGCCGTCGGTGCCACTCTTCGGCGAAAAGATTGAAAAAGACCCGCCGCCGTGGATGCTGCGCGACGACGCTGTGATCCAACTGCACGCCCAAGCCCGGCCCCTTTGGCAGTGGGAAGTACCCATCGACGACTTCGGGAACCCCCGGCGCCGCTGCTTTCACGTGCGCTTCGGCAAAGTCGTTGAAGTGCTCTTGGATCTTGAAATTGGTCGTACAGGCAGCCAGATGCAAGTTCGCCGCAGTTCCGACCGGTCCGCACACGTTGTGCGGCGCGACGAGGACATAGTACGCATCAGCCCAAGCGGCCAACTTCTTGGTCTCCAGGAGGCCACCGAGATGCGTGATGTCCGGCTGGATGATATCGGCTGCCTGGAGTTCGAAGAGTTCGCGAAAGTCGTACCGCGTGTGGATCCGCTCACCAGTCGCCACCGGGATCCGCACCTGCTCGGCGACCTTCTTCAAGGCAGCCAAGTTGTGCGGCGGCACCGGCTCCTCGATCCAACTCGGCTGGTACGGCTCGAGGAGACGTGCCATTTCGATCGCCGTCGCCGGATTGAAGCGTCCGTGCATCTCGATCAAGATCTCGACTTCTGGCCCTACGGCATCGCGCACGGCCTCGACCAGCGCGATCACACGCCGCTTCTCAGCCAGATCGAGCTCGTAGTACCCGGCACCGAACGGATCGAGCTTGAGCGCACGGTACCCCCGCTCCACGACCCGCCGCGCTGCCTCCGCGAACTGCTCCGGCGTCCGCTCCACCGTATACCAGCCGTTGGCATAGGCCTTGATCCGATCCCGCACCGCACCACCCAACAGCTGATAGACGGGAAGACCGAGCGCTTTCCCCATGATGTCCCAGCAGGCGATCTCGATCGCCGCGATCCCCGACATCATCACGTAGTCGGGCCGGGCATAATCGTCACGCATCATGCGAAAGACCAGGTCCTCGATCTGAAACGGGTCGCGGCCGAGCACATGATTGGGAACCGCCTCGGCCAAGTAGCCCAACAAAGCATCCGTGTGATTGAGCATCCGTGCCTCGCCGACCCCAGTGATCCCCTCGTCCGTGTGCACCTCGACGAAAGTCAGATTGCGCCAAGCTGTCCCGAGTACGTAGGTCTTCACATCGACGATGCGCACTGCTTGCTCCTCCGTTTCACGCAGCGACGCACTGTCCCGTCGCTGCTCGCAGGACACGTTCCTCGGTCGCCTCACCGTGTGCGAACTCGGCGACGATCCGCCCTCTGTTCATGACCAGAATGCGATGACTCATAGTCAGAATTTCGGGTAGTTCGGACGAGATCAAGAGAATGGCCATACCGGCCTCAGCCAGTTCGGCGATGAGCGCATGGACTTCAGCCTTCGCGCCGACATCGATACCGCGCGTCGGCTCGTCCAGGATCAGCACTTTGGGATTCGTCGCCAGCGCTCGGGCCAGCACCACTTTCTGTTGATTACCGCCGCTCAGGTTCAGTACCCGCTGTTCCAGCGACGGCGAGCGGATACGCAAGCGCTCCACGAAGGAGCGTACGAGTTCTCTCTCGCGTCCTCGCGAGGGAAAGCCGAAGCGAGCCAAGCGAGCGAGCACCGAGAGCGACACGTTCTCCCGAACGGACAGGATGGAGACGAGGCCTTCCAGTTTTCTGTCCTCTGGAACCAGGACGATCCCGTGCTGCACGGCCTCACGCGGGTTGCGGATCCGTGTCACACGCCCGTCGACCAGTATCTCCCCCGCATCGATCGGATCCACGCCGAAAAGGCAACGCGCTAACTCCGTCCGCCCCGCACCGACGAGCCCAGCGAGACCCACGATTTCCCCGGCCCGCACGGTCAAACCGACGTCGTACAAGACGCCAGTGCGCGTCAGTCCGCGCACCTCCAGCCGCGGGACCCCTGGACAGGAACGCACCTCGCGATAGTAAGCGGAGAGATCGCGTCCCACCATCATCTTGATGAGCCCGTCCCGCGTCGCCTCACGGATCGGCAGTGTCCCGATCACGCGACCGTCCCGCAGGACCGTCACGCGGTCAGCCAGCGCAAACACCTCCTCCAGGCGATGCGAAATGTAGATGATCGCGACACCCTGCGCACGCAAACCGCGCAGAATTTCGAAGAGCCTTGCCGTCTCCTGCAACGAGAGTGCACTCGTCGGCTCGTCCAAGATGAGAACCCGCACGTCCAGAGAAAGAGTCCGCGCGATCTCCACGAGCTGCTTCTGGGCGACACTGAGTCCCCGAACCGGCTCCTGCGGATCGATCGGTGCGCCGACGCGTGCCAAGACCTGCGCCGCCTCGTGCCAGACACGTGGCCAATCGACTGCTCCCGGCAGGCCGGACCGCTGGGGCAAGCGTCCGAGAAAGACGTTTTCCCCGACGGAGAGCGCATCGATGACGCTGAGTTCTTGGTAGATGATGCCGATGCCATGCTCCAGCGCCTGGCGAGGGTGACTGAAACGAACTGGCCGACCCTGCAGGAGAATTTCTCCCTCGTCCGGTTGGAGCGCGCCGGAAAGGATTTTCATGAGTGTCGACTTGCCTGCACCATTCTCTCCCACGACCGCGAGCACTTCGCCGGGAAAGACGGTCAACGAGACGCCCTCCAGGGCCACCACCCCCGGAAAGCGCTTCGTGATCTGGCGGGCTTCCAAGATCGGCTCAGCCATCTTCCGCCCCTTGCCCTCGGGAGAGGGGCCGGGGGAATCCTCCGGCCCCTTCGTTTGGGCGTCACTTCGTATAACTGTTCAAGTTTTCCTTCGTCACCACCGTCACACCCGTGTCGATGTTCTGGAACGGCGGCTTCGCTTTACCAGTCAGGATGTCGTAGGCCCACTGGACCGTCAGCACACCCATCTGAACCGGACGCTGAACCATGGTCGCCGCGATGATCCCCTCTTGGATCGCACGCTTGGTCTCCTCCAGGTCATCGAACGCCACGATCACCAGCTTGCCGATCCGATCTTGGAACTCGGGCGACTTGAGAACCTGCGCGAGCGTCGGTCCACCGGTCGCGCTCACACACGCGATCCCGTTGAGATCGGGATGCGCCCGCAGCATCGCCTCACTGACCGAAAGGCCCTTTTGCAAGTCATCATCCGTCGCCTGCACGTCGACGACCTGGATATTCGGGCCAACTCCCTCCTTGAACCCTTCGATCCGCTGGTTCAGGTTGAGCGCGCCGAGCCCACCGGTGATGATGCCCACCTTCCCCTGGCCGTTGAGCAGTTTGGCCATCGTCTCGCCCATCGTTTTGCCAGCAGCCTTGTTGTCGGTGCCGATGTACATCACGCGCTGGCTGTTTGGAGAATCGGAATCGAAGGTCATCATGAGGATGCCTTGCTTCATCCCCTCGGCGATCACCGGCTCGACCGACTTCGGCTCATTCGGCGAGATCGAAATGGCGTGGACCTTCTTCGCGATCAGATCCTCGATGATCTTCACCTGTAGCGCCGGATCCGCTTGCTGCGGGGCGACGTACTCGAAGGTGACGCCCAGCTCCTGCGCTTTCTGCTCGCCCCCTTGCGACAATCCTCGAAGAAGGGATGGACGAGCTTGGGTACCATGGCGATCGTGATCTTCGTTCCCGGCGGAACGGTCGGGACCGATGCGGCCACCGGGGCGACGGTCGGTGTCGCCGGAGCCGCTGGCGCAGTCGCGGCAGCCGAAGCCGGTGTCGGTGTCGCCTGCCCACCGCCACAGGCATTCAGCAGGGATAGCGCTGCACCACCGACCAACACGCTGCGGAGCAAGTGTCGCCGCGTAACCGTTTTGCGCAGTCGCTGATCGTCCATGACGACTCTCCTCCTTCGTATAGGTCGTCTCGTGTCTTGATCGCCCGGTCACCCGATGGCTCGCCAATACGACGCCCCCGTGCCTTCACCTCCCTCCGGTGATCCGTCACCCGTCCGCCACAGCAGGCAGATGCCAGGGCGGGAGTTCCAGCTCCTCGGTGTCGCGCACCAGCTGGCGAGCACCCAAGCGCAACGAGACTTCACGTGCTCCTTGGCGCACCAGTCGCGCCAGCTCGAGGAACCGCTCCGGCGTATCCCGCACGACCGGAAACGAGATGCTCATCGCTGCCACCATTCGCCCACGGTGGTCGTAAATTGGTGCCGCCACGCAACGCACATCGGGATTGGATTCGCAGTTGTCCCAGGCGATGCCTCGGGCACGGATCCGCGCCAGTTCGCCCCGCAGATCAGCGAGCGTGCGGATACTGTTCGGCGTCATCGTCGGCAGTACATCCAAACCGGCGAACCGTTCTGCCAGTTCCTCTTCGGTCAAGCCGGAGAGCAACATCTTTCCGACCGCGGTGCAATGGGCCGGCAAGCGTCGACCGATCGCCGAGACCAGTCGCAAGGCATTCGTGCTGTCCACCTTGGCGATGTAGAAGACGTCCCGCCCCTCGAGCACCGCGATGTGCACCGTCTCGTCGCACCGGGC